>JBHGBB010000131.1:0-11483 GCA_041946755.1 bacterium
GTTATGATGGGTAGTTAAAATATGTAAATAGACTACACAATTTCCCCTATTCCGGTCAAGGATAGATTGTAGTTCCGGGATGGTTTTCTCTTCTAATCCGATAGTCGAAATCCGGATATGGACACTGGAAGTCAGCTTCTCTTCGACCTGATCGAGAGGCATCATCGAACTAACGATAAAGTTGAATTTATCGTTTAGATAATCCACTTTTCCGGTAATAAACACCATCGCATCTTTATGCAATAGCGCCCGATTCTTTTCGAACGATTCTCCGAAAATCCGGATTTCATCCAGATGTCCGGCTAAATCTTCAATAGCGAAATTCGCATACTGTTTCCCTGACTTTCCACTCTGGATTTTGCATTGAGTGATAATTCCGGCAATTGAAATTATCGTGTTTGCCGGTAGTTGTTTAATCGATGCAGTAGTCGATTCGGCATAGCGTGAGATAATCTTTTCGAAGTTCGCTAATGGATGGCCGGTAATATAGAATCCCAGCAAATCTTTTTCATATTTTAATAGCACCGCTTCTTCAAATTCCGGCATATCCTCAAAAGCCGTTCCGGTATTATTATCTTCTTGATTAGAGCTCAGCATATCGAAAAACGAGGTTTGCCCCAGCTCCTTCTCCCGTTGCCGTTGTGTACCGGCTTCAATCGCTTTATCCGATACCGCTACCATTTGGGCTCGATTAGCTCCTAATGAATCAAACGCACCGCATTTGATTAGACTATCAACTACCCGAGAGTTTACGGCGCTAAAATCTATCCGTTCGCAGAAGTCGAATAACGAGCTGTATTTCTGTTCCTGCCGGGCATTAACAATCGCTTCGATAGCGCCTAATCCGACGTTTTTTACTGCCGCTAAACCAAATCGGATAGTTTGATCGTCGATAACGGTGAAGTCGGAATAACTCTCATTAACCGATGGCGGGAGCAATTTAATCCCATGATTTTTACAGTCGTTGATATAGAGTACGATTTTATCATGGTTACCCATTTCACTAGTGAGCAGGGAAGCCATGAATTCTACCGGATAATATGTTTTTAAGTAGGCGGTTTGATATGCGATAATCGCATAAGCGGTCGCGTGCGATTTATTAAATCCATATCCGGCGAAATGTGCCATTAAATCAAAGATGGTTTCCGCGGTCTTCTTATCGACCTTATTTTTCGCTGCTCCTTGCAGGAATTTCTCCCGCTGTTTCATCATTTTAACTTCATCTTTTTTACCCATCGCGCTCCGGAGTTTATCCGCTTCCTGCATCGAGAATCCGGCTAGAACATTTGCAATCTGCATAACCTGCTCTTGGTATACGATAACGCCATAAGTCTGTTCAAGAATCTTTTCCAGCGCTGGATGGATATATTCGATTTCAGTCTTACCATGGCGTCGTTTGATAAAGTCGTCCACCATTCCGCTGCCTAATGGCCCTGGACGATATAAGGCTAAGATTGCAATCAAATCATCGAATCGGGATGGATTCAGTTTATGCAATAGATCCCGCATTCCCGCACTTTCTACCTGGAACACCCCCATGGTATCTTCCCGGCTGAATAACTCATAAATTTTCTGGTCATCATAGGTTAATGCTGCTAAATCGAGTTTAATTCCGCGCCGTTTTTCGATTAACTTAACCGCATCATCGATTACGGTTAGCGTCCGTAATCCCAAGAAATCCATTTTTAATAAGCCGATATCCATAACCGCGGTCATATCATATTGAGTGGTGATATCTCCGGTATTGGCTTGTTTATAGAGCGGTAGGAAATCGGTTAATGGACTTGGTGCGATAACTACTCCGGCAGCATGTGTTGATGCATGCCGGGTTAATCCTTGTAAAGCGGTAGCGACTTTAATCAATTCCTGATATTGCGGATTCTTATTTACCATTTCTTTCAACTCAGGAACGGATTTCAGCGATTCTTCAATAGAAGCATTAAACGGTACCAATTTCGCAATTTTATCCACTTCCGGTAACGGCATACTCAAGACTCGGCCGACATCGCGAATTGCATTCCGGGCGGCTAAGGTACCGAAGGTGATAATCTGGGATACATTCTCTTTTCCATACTTTTGGGTGACATATTGGACTACTTCCGGTCTCCGGCGGTAGCAGAAATCGATATCGATATCCGGGAGGGTAATCCGTTCGACATTCAGGAACCGTTCGAATAACAATCCATATTTCATCGGATCGATATTCGTTATCCCTAAACAATAGGCGACTAACGAACCGGCAGCCGACCCTCGACCGGGACCGACCGGTATCCCTTGTTCTTTGGCATACCGGATGAAATCCCAGACGATCAGGAAATATGCTCGGAATCGCATCTTCTCGATAACCGATAACTCATATTTCAGCCGCTCTTCCAATTCCGGGGTGATGGTTTGATACCGCTGTTTTAATCCATTTCTAACTTTTTCTTCTAATAACGTGGTCAGGGTATATCCTTCCGGGACATGATATGCCGGTAAATGCGGTTTCCCGAATTCGAGTTCTATTCCGCATTTTTCGGCGATTTCGACGGTATTGGTTACCGCTTCTTCTAGTCCGGAAAATTGTTTCCGCATTTCATCCGGCGATTTAAAATAGAACTCGTCGGTATCGAATTTTAATCGGTCGGTTTCGTCAACAGTTTTCCCGGTTTGGATACAGAGCAGGATATCGTGCGCTTTTGCATCGGATTTCTGCATATAATGGCAGTCGTTGGTAGCGACTAGTTTCAGCCCCATTTGTTTACTTAACTCCACCAACTTCTGGTTGACATTTTTCTGCTCCTCTAATCCATTCTGCTGCAATTCCAGATAAAAATTATCTTTACCAAACAGGGAAATGAATCGGTCAGCGGTTTGCTTTGCTTTCTCTTCCTGACCGGAAAGGAGCAGTTGCGGAATTTCGCCTTGCAAGCAGGCTGATAAGGCAATAATATCCGAATGGTATTGTTCTAATAGTTCCCAATCGATCCGGGGTTTATAATAGAATCCTTCCAAGAAGGCTTTGGACGAGAGTTGGATCAGGTTCTGATATCCTTTTTCATTTTTCGCCAGCAGAATCAGATGGAAATTCTTCTCTTTTTTCCCGGTATCGGCATAAACCGGGTCGCGGTCAAGTCTTCCTTTTGGTGCCACATACATTTCGCAGCCGAGAATCGGTTTAATCCCCTGTTCCATAGCGGTTTTATAGAAGTCGATGGCACCGAAAAAATTCCCATGGTCGGTTACGGCTAATGCCGGCATCTTATATTCGACCGCTTTTTTTACTAAATCATTGATGCGGCAAGCGCCATCGAGAAGACTATATTGGCTATGAACGTGCAAATGCACGAAATTCGCATGGTCTTTTAACATAGATAAAACGAACCGAAAAACGGAAAAACAGAAGAACGAAAGAACTATTGGATTTTAAGTTCATTCGTTTTTTGGTTTTTAAGTGATGATTTATTTAATCATCTTACCTTGCAATTCCAGTTTAGTCAATCAAGATAAAACCATTTTAGCTATAAATCAGGTGGGATTTTACGGAATAAAAAAAAGCGGAGAATTGGATTAACCAATTCTCCGCAATAACTTCTCATTTATCAAAGTACCGTGGTTTATTCGAATAGTTCGAATCGAATATATTTCCGCGGTGCCGTTTCTTTATAAATCGGCGCCGAAGTCGGGTTAACGGTAATATTAACCGTTAACGTTACCGGGGTGGGTGATAATGAATCGGTAACCGTTAAATCTACCGTTCCACCATTATCTCCGGTGAAGATCACTGAATTACCTTCTGTCGTATCCAGTGAACCTACTCCGGTCGTGCTTAATGCCCAGGTGAATGGAGCAATACCACCTTCTACTGAGAACGTCTGAGTTTTACCTTTAGAAACCGTTATCGGTCCTGAAGGGATAACATTAAACGCCACTCCATTCTGGATCGTGGCGCTACCTTTAGTGGTGAACGAGTTCGGTCCATCCGGTGGTGAATAAATATACAACTTGCTATGCTGAGTATCATGGAGATACAGATTCCCTGCCGCGTCAATATCGAGTTGCCGAGGAGTACAGCTGGTTATCGGTATTGTTGTCGCTACCGAATTTAAATTCCCGATTGGTAGCGGGTCGAATGGGAATACGGTGAATCCTGAATTAGCAGCGTTGTATACATAATACGGTGCTGTGATAACCCGATTTCGCTTTTCATCAATCACAAATCCAGCGCAATCGGCGAAAAGCGGATCAGTCCCGCCGCCGGTTCCTATTTGTCGCGAATCCCAAACAATTGTTTGCCGATCTGGACTAAATACTACTATGGTTGGAAGATTGGTTCCTGTGTATTGATAATTACTTACCCACCATCTTCCAAGTGAATCTTTCGCCAGAGTTTGAGAGCCAATAGGAGAAGCTGTCGCACCATTACCGGCATCTACCAGCACGCCATATCCGGCTAGTCCCGGTGTAGCGGTAAACGAACTATCGTTTATCCAAACCGTTGGCGGTGTTGAGCAAGGGAACGGTCCTTCACCAACATCATATTTCCAGACGCTGGATAACTGCGGATCAGTTCCATTATTCGCATAACCACTTGGCAAATCCTGGTCGATGGTATAGAGTACCGTAGTAGTTCCCGTACCTTCAACTAATAGAGAAATGATATTACCATACAGGCCGGTAGAAAATCCGGTAGAGGCGTCTCGGTTGGTAGTATCAAAGATCGGAGTCCAGGTTCCGGAAAGGTCACCGGATTCCGCGCGCCATATTCCGGAATTAGTAACGGAATAATCAGCTATCCATACCTTATCATCGGTACCAATAAACGTGTGCCATGGACTGACTGAAGTACCAACGCGTGACCAGGGAATGTTGCCCCTCAAACCAGTAGTTGCAACACCAAACGGGTCCGAGCCATCAGGATAAATCGGAACTATTCCGAAGGCAGCAGATGGACTATAATAGCAACATGAATTATAAATCAACCCAAAATAGGGACTACCCTGATTTTTGTTGACTCTACATCCGCCACGTGCATATGAGAATGTAAAGGTAGAGGTTGAATCATTGGAAATCTTAGTCCAAGCAGAATGTCCTACGGAATCGGTAGCTACGACGCTGATTCCAAAAGTATTTCCGGTTTCAACGCCGGTTCCGGTACGATCCCAAATAACGGTATTTAATCCGAAATTGGTAGTTCCCGGTAGAGTTACCCGAACGGTTGTGTCCGGTAATGGACCATAAATGTTCACTGCTACTGCTGAACAAGCTTCATTCAATCGATAGCAGATTATTCCATTCTCTCCGGAATCATCTACCGTTATATTAAACGGCATAACGTTGGCTAAACTTACTGTTGCTGTAACAAATACAAATATACTTACTAATAGATAAAATGATTTTTTCAAAGTTACACCTCCTTTCACTTAAGTTATAATTTTATAATGGTGCACAAAGTAAACCGATTGAATTAAGTCAAGTCATAGGAAACTCAATTTCTTGACTTAAAATCAAGGTTTTATTTATAACTTATCTTCAGGGAAGTAAAAATTATAAAATAAATAAAATTATGTGTCTAGAACAATATTGCGAAATTTTGGTATTATTTTGCGGTAGGGGTTTTCTGGTGGATATAACACCCTATTTGGCTCAATAAAACAGAATATTGATTCCAAATAAGTAACATATAAAAAACATAGCGTTTAAAACGATAATTTTGCGGTTGCAGTTTCTCTTCGATAGGTTACAGTTACTAGTTCGTTATTCGTTCCTTCTATGATTCCATTCCCGGGAATCGGTGCACCTTGGCTGATAGCAATCGATTTCTTATTCATAAAAATCCCGCTGTTTTTCCAGGTTTCTTCCAGCATAATTCGTTCATTATCACCGGAAACGGTAGTAATCGTAACCGGAAATGACTGGATAGTGCTTGCATCGGAATTAACCGATAAATCTTCTACCGTTATATAGCTGCCGGTAGAACTGATACTTTCGATTATATCCTGATTGAAATTGGTGAACCGGACTGGAACCGGATTCCGAACCAAGAGCCGCAAAGTTGCCTGGCCTAATGGGAACCGATATCCTTTACCATAGAGAACATTAAACTGCCGGTCTCGAATCCCTACATAATCTTCCTGGACCGCAATCTGGTAGCAGGTGAGGCTTTCTACCGGATCGGTGGAAGTATCGCCCATACCGATTCGGAGCCGGTATCGGGTACTATTAACGCCGCTAGCTTGGACTTTCGCAATCAGTTCATAGGGAGGAACGAACCGGGCTAATTGGCCTCCTTTTCCATTTCTGGCGCCGGGAGAATAAACAATCCGGGTAAAGTCGTTTTCCGGATTGACATGGAGGGTTCGCGGGGAAGTGCCTTCGAAACTATAATAGTGCGGTTTCCCGGCGACCAAAATCCAGTTATCCGGGAACTCGGTCTGATAATTCCAGGTTTCAGTGAATGGGGTAGCGCCGCGAACTACCACATCGCTCCAGGTGATATCGCAATGGTCGGTAGTTAACATAATAGTACCTACCCGGTCGTTGGGGGAGACTCCTGACCCTAATAGTTTACCGTTAAGATACCCGGCAAGAGTCATCGCCCCGAAACTCAAACTAGTTGAAATGATAAAGAGACCTAGTATACATATTATAATGCTGGATTTTGGAATTGAACGATTTCGCATATCGAGTTCCTTTCTAAGATGAAATAGACAAGTTGCGATAATTATTATATCTCTGAACAAAAAAATATGCAAGTTGGTAACGATATGATAAATAAGTATATTTAATAATTTGAATATACTATCATCTTTTTTGCGGCTAGGTTAATTTTGGTACTAAATTGCGGCAAAAGCAAGTTTGCCAACTGGAGAACTTGCTTTTTTAAATAGACACTCTGGTTGAACTAATATAAAAATCAGTTTCTCTAATAGGGACTTTGATTTTTCATTGATAATAAATAAGTTATAGAACATGACTTTATCCGGGAGTGCAAGTTATCTATTAGAGAACTTGTTTTTAAATTGACCGATTTATCTCGGTGTAAGAACAAGGCTGTTCCGATCAGCCTTACTTCTTCCCCGGATTCTGATACGAACGAGATATTATCTCCTTCGTATCAACTTCCCTTCCAAAGATGAACGAGATATTATCTCGTTCATCCCAAAACCTTTGGAATGCGGTAGTTTACTACCGCTGTGTCATTAAGGAGCTGGCTCCGATAGTATATTTTACATTTTGCATTGGCTTATCTAGGTATCTTGGTGGTGAAAATTTAATTGGATATTGGAATCAAGAATTTTATATGGTAGGAGCAATGCATGCCTTGTCCGAGGTAATAATGCAGAAGAAGGTGTTACTGTCATTCCTGCGAAAGCAGGAATCCAGTTTGGAAAAGAATTAGGGATTTTTTAGTTTTCTTGGTTATTTATTTTCCATTTTACTTTGAATCATCTTGGTATTATGGTAGTAATAATTTCTATTCCCGGGTTTTGGCTCAAAATATCATTTTGATAGCGCTTATTTAGTTGGTGATGAGTCATCGTATGGTATTACGCGCATCGGTTGGATACGGAACCCGGCTTTATAATCAGCAGTCGTTTTCTTTTCCTTCCCCTGGCAATAATAGACATAGCCCCGACCAAAATATGCCGAGGCATCTTCCGGATTTAGTTTTATCGCGGTACTATAATCCAGAATCGCTAACTCAAATTTACCTTGCTGGACATACGCTTCGCCGCGATGCTTATATGCGATTGCATCGTTTGGATTAAGGTGGATAGCTAAAGTATAATCTTCGATCGCTAAATCAAATTTATTTTGGCAAAAGTAACAATGTCCGCGGTTCATATAAGCAAACGTATACTGGGGATCGAGTTCGAGAGCAGAATTATAATCGACAATCGCTAAATCATATTTCCATTGGCAAGAGTAGGTTAACCCGCGATTGGCATAAGCAATGATATCTTTCGGATCGATTTGGAGTGCCGCGGTATAATCGGCAACCGCTAAATTATACTGGTATTGGTAATAATAAGTTATCCCGCGATTGATATATGCATTAGTATATTGCGGATTGATTTGGAGTGCGGCAGTATAATCAGCAATCGCTAATTCATACTTTTTTTGTTTGGTATAAACCAACCCGCGATTGTAATACGCATCAGCGAATTCCGGATCGAGTTTGAGCGCTGAACTATAATCGGATATCGCGCGATCGAATTTCCCGAGGTTATCATAAGCTATTCCCCGATAATTATACTCCGAGGCAAATTGCGGGTTGATTCGGAGCGCGGCACTAAAATCGGCAGCCATTGGTTTATAGTTCCCCTGGTTATAATGATCGATCCCTCGACGATAATATCCGATCATCGTCTCTTGTTTAATCAGAGAACAAGCACTAAAATAGAGAACCAGAATCAAAATAACCGATAATGCCAAAACTTTAGGTTGCATATGGGTTTAGTCTCCTTAAATTCAAATTAGGGTACTTATCATAGACGTTCCAACGCGATAAAAGGTTTAGTCACCGGTTATTATGAAGAACAAAAAAGGATATATTGTGGTAGGGGTTTAATTTATTAAACCTATAAAAAAGGATTTGCTTTTCTAACAACTAACAACTTTTTTTAATCTTCGGACTCACGACTTATGCCTTAGGACTGCCTTTCGGACTTCGGACTTTAGACTTCAGACTGCCTTTCATACAGTATTGGTCTCCCGCATATCCGACTCCTAGAATCAATAAATATCCGAAAACATCGAATAATCTAATATGCTGATTAAATAGATAGGTTAACGGAATATCGATTATAACTACCAGTATCCCGATAATCATGCCATGCACCATTTGTTCCGGCAACAGTTTCCGGTTCGACCAGATCGCTGCCAGGAAAATGAAAATTAAATATGAGATATAGGTTATAACAATCATGATTTTCCCGATACTAGTTATCCGATTTTCTACCGACCCCGGAGAAGCTTTTAAAATAACTAATAGCGCCGCATACCCGGCAATGATTAAGGTTACTACCAGATAAGTTAACAGAATAACCGCGATTACTGAAACAATTATTCGAGACCATTTAACTTGTGATAGATTCATTGGCATTTCCTTATCTAACAACTAACAAATGTTTTATCTTCTCATATAACCGCGAATCCGACTTTGCTAAAGCTTCGACGGATAAATTTAGCGAATTGAACTTATTATTGCATAGAACCTATCTGAAGTCAAAGAGAATAAATGTTTAAATTTTACTTTATAGCTCTAAATCTTGGTGGCAAACATATGCGGGGTAGATTAGAAAAACAATGTGTTTTAAATTATTTATATTTTTGAGATTTAGTCCACCAAGAGGATTAACATCTGATATTTCTAAAATGCAGACCATGGCGGAGAAGATTTATTCCCTATAATTCAGGTCTTCGTTTATGTTTATTACTACTTTAGGAATATTTTAAAAGTTATATTCAGATTGATTTATATGTTGTTAAGGTCAAAACTCTCGATAAATCAAATTAATTACTTAAGAAGTATGATGTAATTGTTGTTGGAAAAGATATTTCAATTGATTTTCACAGGTGTCTTCTGCTAAAAGAGATTCGGTGAGTATTTTAGAGCCAAATCTTAAATCTTCACCCTCAAATTTAAGCAAGCGAATATTTGCTGATGCAATTGGACAAATACACTTATCTGTAGTATATTTTCTGGAATAATGAACTAACATATCATTAATATCGTAATACTTTCGGTTATTCTCATCTATTTTTTGATAGGGAATTAACGATAATCCTAACTGATTGAATGGTTCTGCAACAAACCAAGGACAAAAATGCATTGTTAAGTCGGCACTGATACATAAAGAAGCCCTACGTGCTTTACACGGAGTAACTATATTCGATATATTAATATTAGGGACTAATACTCGACACAGAAGCTCTTCAAAAGAATGATGGAAATGAACATCGAGTTTTAATTCATTACCTATATCTATCATATTTGTGAAGAGTTTCAAATATTGTTCAGGTGAAGGTTCCAATGCAATTTCTTTACTTGCTTTTCCAGTAAGCATAAAACGGTGACAGCTTACTCGTTTCACCCTGAATCTATTAGCGATATAAGCGATATCTTCAAATCTATCCCAATTTTCTGAAGTGGGAGTAAATACAAATTCTATTTTATTTAATATTGCTTCATTCTCTCTTAATTCACTAAGTAGCTTTTCGATTTTATCAAAAACAGAATTTAATTTTGCTCTACCATTTGGATTCCTCCATTTATTATGATATTCAGGATTGCCGTCTAGTCCAATTCCAATATTCCCCACATAAGGTGCTATTTTTTGTAAACGTTTTGTATCAAGTATTGTTCCATTCGTATCAAATGAAATATTTTGACTTCCCAACAACTCTGCTGCATATATAACTATGTTGTCAAAATCTGGATGCAGTGTTGGTTCACCACCACCCAGACAAAATCTAATGTCATCATTTATTTCTCGTTTTTCTGCTAACTTCGCAATTCCTCGTATGATAGCGGCAACATTTTCGAAAGATAATTCCCAATTCGAGAATCGTGAATAATCTGTATTGAACTTTACAGGAACACCGCATCCAATACAATCAAGGTTACAAAAATAAGTTAAATCTAGAATAAAACTAAATGTTTGATATAAATTATTTGTTAGAATTCTATCTTTTAAATAATTGACTAGAGGTTTGCTTATATTTATATCCTTACGACTTATTGATTGAATGTGGATTTCAGGAATAAATGCCTCAGCAAGAGACATTTTCTTCCGAAGATCTTCAAGTTTGTTTTCCTTAACAATTTTTTTAACATATTCTTCAATATCTTCTAAGACCTTATCTCCATATTGTTTTCTAAATTGCTTCGTTTCGTTTTCATCACCTAAGACTTTTGTAACAAAATCAGAAACTGATTGTACTTTGTCTTGGGTGGTAGAAATATACTTTTCAATAATAATTCGTTTCACAAATACTTCCATATCTTCTGCTTTCTTTTTTAAGAGTTCAAATTCCTGTTTAAAAAGAATAAAAGTGTTCGGATTAAAAGTGAATAGGTCAATTCCACATATGCTTTCCCTCTTTGCAGGTCCCCATAACACAATATGTTGTGGTAGATTGTTTTTTTTGTGAAATAGTAAACTTAATCCGTATTTGATCATTTTCCACATTAAAAACTTTTATTTTTTTGGGAAATGATTTTTCGGCAAGTACTAATCTATAAATAGCTCCAAGAAAAGAACTGTCTCCAGGAATAGCTGAACCTATAATATTAATCTCTTTTGCTTTACTTTTTTCAAACGCCCTAATATATAATTTGGGGGCACGAAATTTCTCTATAACACTAAATATTTCCGTATCTGTTGATGCATAAACTTTTGCAGCAAGCTTCTCTATTTTTTTTCTTCCCAGAACAATTTCTATTGGTTTTAGTTTAATTGATAATAGACCGAAAAAAATTGCGAGGAGTATACCAA
>JBHGBB010000132.1:0-11407 GCA_041946755.1 bacterium
GCGAAGAATGTTCTGCAATTTTAGATAATAAACAGTTGGAAACAAACCTCAAAGTATGCCCGAAATGCGGATATCATTTCCGGATATCTTCGAAAGAACGGATAGCCTGTACTCTCGATACCGGCAGTTTTGTTGAATTAGATACCCAAGTCCAATCCGCTGACCCATTAGAGTTCACCGATTCGAAACGATATGTAGACCGCATCCGGGATTCAGTAAAAAAGCTCGGAATCAATGACGCGGTAGTTTGCGGTGAAGGGAAAATCAATGGGATTGAAGTTGCAGTAGCCGTTATGGAATTCGGATTTATCGGCGGGAGCATGGGCTCGGTTGTCGGAGAGAAAGTAACCCGAACCATCGAACGCGGATTAGAAAAGAAAGTACCGGTAGTCATCGTTACCACCACCGGTGGCGCGCGAATGCAGGAAGGGATATTATCCTTAATGCAGATGGCGAAAACCAGTGCCGCATTATCGAAATTAGCGAAAGCGAAAATCCCGTTTATCTCGATTCTCACCAATCCGTCGACCGCAGGGGTAATGGCATCGTATGCGTCGCTAGGCGATGTGATTATCGCAGAGCCGAAAGCGTTAACCGGATTCGCCGGACCCCGGGTTATCGAACAGACTATCCGCCAGCAGTTACCGCCCGGATTCCAGAAATCGGAATTCTTACTCGACCATGGGTTTATCGATATTATTGCCGACCGCCGGGATATGAAGAATGTAGTTGCACGGGTGATAACGCTATTAACTACAAATACAGTCCAGAGTCCCAAATAACAGTCCTAAGTCCTAAGGCTTAAGTCCCAAGTCGAGAACCACATAACTTAAAACTCAAGACCTAAGTCATTAAATCACCTTTTTCATGAATTATCAAGACTCATTATCATATTTATATTCACTCGAGCAGTTCGGAATCAAATTCGGATTGAATAATATCCAGCGGATGATGGACCTGCTGGGAAATCCCGAGAAAAACCTTCGCGCAATTCATATCGCCGGGACCAATGGAAAAGGTTCGGTCGCCGCATATTGCTCGAATATTTTGCAATGTTGCGGATATAAGGTTGGTCTCTATACCTCACCGCATCTGGTGAAATTCGAAGAGCGGATTGCAATTAATGGAAAGCCAATATCGGAATCGGACCTAGTGCGATTAGTGGAGAAGATACAACCGATAGTGACTCAGGTTACCGGCGAGAATCAAGGCGCTAGTCCTACCTTTTTTGAAGTAACCACAGCGATAGCGCTGGATTATTTCGCCCAAAATAGCATTGATTTTCTGGTGTTGGAAGTCGGGATGGGTGGCCGATTGGATGCAACTAATATTGTGGATGCGAAAGTAGCGGTTATAACCAATATCACCTTTGACCATATGCAATATTTAGGAGACACCTTACCCAAAATCGCTTATGAAAAAGCCGGGATAATTAAACCGGGTGCGAAAGTTATTACCGGCGCCCAAGGAGAAGCGTTAACCGAAATCCGGCGGGTATGTAAGGAACGGAATGCCAGTTTAATCGCTTGTCCGGAAGATATTGCGTATCAAGAAGAAATCGATGAACTCGATTCCCGAAAATTTACTATAGCTACCGAACATCAGATATATTCGCATTTAGCTATTCAATTACTGGGAAAACATCAATATCTGAATGCGACTTTAGCCGTTGCCGGAATAGAAGCGTTGCAATCGGTGTACGGTTGCGACTGTACCTCAGCGATTACTCAAGGGTTATCGCAAACCGTCTGGCCCGGTAGATTAGAAGTGGTTCGGAAAGAGCCGAAAATCGTTTTAGATGGCGCTCATAATGTTGCCGGAGTAGAAACCTTACGGTCAGCATTAGTCGGCATTTTCGATTATGATAATCTCTATTTAATTATCGGTATCGCTAATGATAAAGAGAGTAAAAAGATGCTGGAATTGCTCTGCCCATTAGCGACTGAAGTTATATTAACCGCGGCGAAAACCCATCGGGCCATTCCTCCGGAAAACTTATTAACCCAGATTTATGATGATGTGGCGCTTGGGGTAAAATCGAAAACGCACCGGGTAACTATTGTCAAGCATATCCCTGATGCGATACAATATGCGGTACAATTAGCGGGGAAAACCGACTTAATCTGTATTGCCGGCTCGTTGTATGTTGTCGGTGAAGCCCGGGAAGTACTAGTTAAAAGTTAAAAGTTAAGGATTAAGAGTTAAGAGTTATAAGTATTTAAAATTACATTTTTCTTTATTTAACCTGTCAACCTATGGCAAAAATCGATGAATTGAAAGAAACAGCAATATCCCAAATTCAGCACGCGCAGTCGAATGAAGATTTAGAACAGCTCCGGATAAAATATCTGGGGAAAAAAGGGGAGCTAAAAGCAGTTCTAGATAGTCTCGGCAGTTATCCACCGGAAGAGCGGCCGCTAATCGGTAAAAAAGCGAATGAATTGAAAAATGAGATTACCGCATTATTGAATTCCCGGAAACAGGAGATTGCTGACCAATTAGCACAAACCGGAGCGCTTAAAGAAGCGTTAGATATCACTATTCCCGGTAGAAAACCGCGGGTAGGTAACCTGCATCCGATAACTAAAGTCCTTTATGAAATCGAAGATATCTTCATCAGTATGGGATTCACCATCGAAATCGGTCCGGATGTAGAACTGGAATATTATAATTTCGAAGCGTTAAACTTCCCGCCACACCATCCGGCACGTGATGCCCATGACTCGTTCTTCATATCCGATGGGGTGATCATGCGTACCCATACTTCCCCGGTTCAGATCCGAACCATGGAAAAACAGCAGCCGCCGATTCGAATGATAGCGCCCGGTAGATGCTATCGCCGTGACGCCATCGATGCCTCTCACTATACGATGTTCTATCAGGTAGAAGGGTTGATGGTGGATGAGCATATCACCTTTGCCGATTTAAAAGGAACTATCGCTATTTTCTTACAGCAGCTGTTTGGGAAAGATACCAAGGTTCGGTTCCGGCCGGATTTCTTCCCGTTCACCGAACCGAGCGCAGAAGTTGCGATGAGCTGTTCGATATGCCATGGTAGCGGATGTAAGACCTGCAAACAATCCGGCTGGTTAGAGATTGCCGGTGCCGGAATGGTGGATCCGGAAGTATTCAAATCGGTCAATTATGATTCGGAGAAATATACCGGATTTGCGTTTGGATTCGGGGCTGACCGCATCGCGATGCTGAAATATGGGATCGATGATATCCGCTTGCTCTATGGAAACGACCTGAGATTTTTGCAGCAGTTTTAATTGATCTATTCTGTAGGTTATTAACTTGCTTTTTCAACTACTATCCGAACCCCATCCGGTACATTAAGAAATACTTTCGGGTCGCCAATGAGTTTCCCGAAAACCGTTACTGGACTATACGGTCGAATTTCATCTTTCCGGCTGGAAGGGGTTTTCCCAAAGAAGATACAAAACGCTGTTCCCGGAACCCAATATCCTAAATCTCCCAGTTGAACCACTTCTTGTGGATTCTCATTTTCAGCTTTTAGATTTATTCCGAAATATATCTCTTCACCCCAGGTGTTTGCTTTTCCATTGAAAGGGAGTGCATCCCAAATCAGGTGCGCTATTTTGGTATCGTTCAATTCAGCGAGCATAAAAACATGACCAGCACTAATTTTAATCTTTTTCCCAGCCATAATATATCTCCTAATCTGATAATTCAGGAGTTAGAATGTTTAACTGATTTTAATCTGATGACAATCTATTCAATCTGAATTTAGATTTTTATACCGGAGATGAACCCGAATTGGTCGGATTAATTCGGATTCATCTTCAGAATTTATCCTTCCTTTAAAATAATATAAACCGTTATGATTTCAGGAGTTAGTATATAAATTCCGGTATCGATCCGTAGAAGAGACTCCGCCCTTTGACAAAAGATTGATTTCAAGGTATGATAATAAACAAGGTTTTGACTATGAATGAACAACCAAATCTTTTAACTTGCTGTCAACGATGTCAGTATTATAGTAGTTGTATCACTAAATGGTTACGTGGTGAAAAAGGTGAACGAGATTATTGCTGTGACCATTGTCCCTATTTTGCAGAATGTAATCCGCAATATAAATCCAATTCTAAATCGCAATCTTCCTTAGGCGGACATAACGCCAGATAAACTCCCAATTGCGAATCGTACATTCCAATAGATTGTTCAGGATAAACTCCAATCAAACCATCGAATTTATCGCCCTTGTTTCATAAAATCGCGCAGGATATTTTCAACTACCTGTAAAGTAACCGTATGTCCGCTTAAACTCGAAATTGCAGCGATTTTATTTAATACCCCTTCCAACTCGCGAACGTTGGTTGAAACAAAGGTTGCAATAACATTAGTTACATCATCCGGTAATTCCAGATTCCGCTGCATCGCTTTCCGCCGGAGTATAGCTACCCGAGTTTCTAAATCCGGCATCTGCACATCAACAATCAGCCCACCTTCAAACCGCGACCGGAGCCGTTCTTCCAACTGTGGGATATCTTTTGGCAAACGGTCACAGGTAAGGATAATCTGCGCTTTTCGATGATGCAATTCTTCAAAGGTTTGGAAGAGTTCGATTTGGGTCCGCTCTTGTCCAGCGAGATATTGTACATCATCAATCAAAAAGACCTGCAAATGCCAATAAACCTCACGGAATGATTTTATATTTCCAACTGAAATAGCGGTGATCATTTCTTCGATAAACCGATTGCAGGGAATATACATTAATGCAATATTCGGATTATTTTTCAGCATTAAATTACCGGCCGCATTCATGAGATGCGTTTTTCCTAGACCAACACCACCGTAAATAAACAGAGGATTGTAATTTGTCCCCGGAAATTCAGCAACATTTTTCGCTGCAGCCCAAGCTAATTGGTTACCGGTTCCAACGACATAATTATCGAAGGTAAATTCCGGTAGCGTTTGCGTTAACAAAGTTGTTGGTATTGCATGGGTATTGGTCGGAACAGTACCTGTCACAGAAGGAGCTTTAATTTCAGGTGATTCTTGTGGTACCGGTGGTTGAGCTGTCGAAGATTGACCGATGGGTATAGCCGAAATATTATTTGATGGTGATGCTACAATCGGCTGCGGTGATACTGGTTTCACACTTATCGGAGTTTCTATAGGTTGTGCAGGCTGTGGTTGAGATGCTGGTGTAGGAATCGGTTTCGCTGGAGGCGGAGGTGCTATGGTTTCAGGTTGAACTGTAACCATACTCGGTTCACTTGATGGAGGAGAAGCGACAATAGATGGTGCCGGTTGATCCGGAACCGGTGGCCGAATAACAGTACCTATAACTGGTTTAGGTTGCGGTTCTTGAACCTTTGGTGCCAACGTTTCTGGCGCAGTTTCAGATTGTGAAATAACCGATGGAGGAGTAGGTTCTGACGGCGGAGGTTCAACTGTCTTCTTCTGAACGGTAGCATAATATTTATCGATAATAGAAGCAATCCATTCTTTCCGACTAAAAATCGGTTGGATAGTTTTATTGATTATCGAAGTCAAATCTTCTATCGCTTGCGTATTCCAAGGATCGGACATTGCTACCGTTAAATGGTCTTCAGCCAATTCTATCGGAAAGCAGTTATATTTCCGAGCAGTATCTTCCGGAATAAGTTCAAGAACAGCACTATCTTTAAGTACAAATCCACGCGGATTGATATAGATGCTGCCGAACTGTTTTGCCAAGATAGTATTTAAATCTTCTTCGGTAACATACCCCAGTTGAAGTAATATTTTACCTAATGGAGCTTGCCGCTGTTTTTGTAATACCAGCGCTTGATCGAGCATATTTTGCGTAATCAACCGCTGATTGATGAGTAGTTCACCTAATGGTTTTGGCATAGATACCTGTAGTCAAATAAAACAAATTAGATCAGCTGGTACAGTTTTCTCCTAAGTTTATGATAATGAACTTAATGAGTAGAATCATTACTCATTGAAGGAGAGGTATTCGTTGTTCCTAATACCTTATCTATTTCAGTTTTCCAGATTTCATAGGCTGGTGGTTTCAAATGTAATCCATCACCAGTATATTCTTCTTTCAATTCACCTTTATCATCTTTTAACAGCGAATGTAAATCTAGGTATTGATATTGAAATTCAGCAGCCAGCGATTTCAGTCGGGTATTAAACTCAAGCACGAGAGGATTTAAATAAGCATATCGTCCTCGACATGGTAGCACCGAAATAACATATACCGGTACATTCGGTATTTTCCCTTTAATTTGGGCTAAAACATTGCGATATCCAGCAGCTAAGGTATCCATAGAATGCCCATGCGGTAAATCGTTTATACCAATCAGTATAAATACCTGTGATGGATTGCAGTCGAAAACAGAACTATCGAGTCGTTTCAGTAATCCGGTCTGGCCGAAACCGATTCCATCAGAGCCGATACCGCGGTTTATAAAAGGCTGGCCAGGAAAATATTGATCTAATTTAAATCCTTCGGTAATCGAGTCGCCGACCATAACCACTTTTTTGTAGGTCTTATTCTCATCTTGGAATAGCTTAACCCGGTCATAATAATGTTGGATCCAACGATTCATTGTTGTAGATTTGCTTTGAGTCTCCTGCGCAAGACTATAAGATCCGACCAAACATGACATCAAAAAACTTACTCCTGCAAGATATCCTATTTTATTTAAATTATACATAAATCAATTCTCCTTTTGAAAATAGAACCATTACCTGTTTCCGGTAGGGTCAGTTGTCAAGTATGCCTAAAACCGTGTAAACTATAATGATGTAATATTATAAACCAAAATCGCCTAAATTATGAATTAGAGGAGAAGAATATGTTAGCAAAATCAAGAAAATGCATTACTGGGATGGAACCATACTATCCGGGAAAACCGATTGAAGAAGTACAGCGGGAATTGGGAATAACCAATATCATCAAATTAGCGTCGAATGAGAATCCACTTGGTACTTCTCCGTTAGCCAAGAAAGCAATTAAGCAAGCGGTAAAAGAAACACATCTCTATCCAGACGGCAGCGGTTTCTGCCTGCGTCAACGGTTAGCCGAGAAATTTGCGGTATCGTCAGAAGAAATAATCTTAGGTAGCGGGTCTGACGAAATCGTTTCGTTATTAGGGCAAACATTTATTGATGCTGGCGATGAAGCGGTGACCTCTGAAGGCACTTTTGTCCGGTATCAGCAATCAGTAGAACTGATGAATGGCGTCATGCGGTATGCACCGATGAAGAATTATACCTATGATTTAGACGCGATGGCAAAGTTGATTACCCCGAAAACGAAATTAGTATTTATTGCGAATCCGAATAATCCGACCGGAACGATGGTAGATAAAACCGCAGTCGCAGAATTCATGAATACCGTTCCGCCGGAAGTATTAGTGGTTTTCGATGAAGCGTATTATGAATATGTGGTTAACCCTGAGTATCCGCAGACATTTGAATATTTCCGGCAGGGGAAAAATGTAATTATATTACGTACTTTCTCAAAGATATATGGCTTGGCCGGAGTTAGGGTAGGGTACGGTTTTGCTAAACCGGAATTATTGGATCTGCTAAATCGAGTTCGACCGCCATTCAACGTTAATCGGATAGCGCAAATTGCCGCAGTAGCAAGTTTACAGGATGAAGAACATGTTAAAAAGAGTATTGAAACCAATGAGCAGGGCAAAGAATATTTGTATCAGGCATTAACCAAACTGAAAGTGCCTTATGTTCCGACTGAAGGGAATTTCCTATTAGTTGAATGTCCGATAGATGGCAATATCATCTACGACCGGATTTTACGACAAGGAGTAATCGTTCGGACGATGGGAATGTATAAATTACCCCGGTATATTCGGGTTACTATCGGCACTATGCCGCAAAATAAACGGTTTATTAAAGCTTTAAAGAAAGCAATTAAATCCTAAAGGAGCACTATTGCATGATTTTAGTTTTACGACCCGATGCTACTCCTGAACAGATCGAGCATCTGTTATCCCGGATTCGGGAACTCGGTTTAACTCCCCATGTTTCGAAAGGAGTAGAACGGACCATTGTCGGAGCAATCGGTGATGAAGAGATACTTCGGGAACAACCGTTGGAAACCATACCCGGAGTAGAGAAAGTATTACCGATTCTGAAACCATATAAACTCGCGAGTCGTGATTTTAAACGCGAAGATACCGTTATCGATGTAAATGGAGTTAAAATCGGCGGGAAAAGAATAACGGTTATTGCCGGTCCTTGTTCAGTGGAAACGGAAGAATTACTGCTATCAACTGCCCAATCAGTCAAATCAGCCGGGGCTGCATTGTTACGTGGAGGTGCATTTAAGCCTCGGACTTCACCATATAGTTTCCAAGGATTGGGTGAAGAAGGATTGAAGATATTAGCCGCAGTGAAAAAGGCTACCGGGCTGGGAATTGTAACCGAAGTTATGGATACCCGGGATGTAGAATTGGTTGAAGAATATGCCGATATTATCCAAATCGGCGCGCGAAATATGCAGAATTTTAATCTGTTAAAAGAAGTCGGGATGGCGAGAAAACCGGTAATGCTAAAACGGGGTATGATGTCTACTTATGAAGAAACCCTGATGTCGGCTGAATATATCATGTCGAAAGGGAATTATAATGTTATACTCTGCGAACGAGGCATTCGAACTTTTGAAAGATTAACGAGGAATACCTTGGATTTGAATGCGATAGTAGTTTTAAAACAACAAAGCCATCTGCCGGTATTTGTTGATCCGAGTCATGGAACCGGGCATTGGCGATGGGTAGCGCCGTTATCCCGAGCAGCAATTGCCGCTGGAGCTGATGGATTGCTGATCGAAGTGCATCCGGAACCGGAAAAAGCCTGGTCGGATGGGGCGCAGTCGTTATTACCGGATAAGTTTAGTCAACTGATGCAAGATTTAAAACGTATTGCAGCTGTAATCGGTCGAGAATTATAAGAACAATATAAATTGTTCAATATATCAAGAACGAATTAACCGATTATTGAAAAGTATGAAATATGTATTTAACAGAGTTGGGATAATAGGAGTAGGGCTATTAGGAGGTTCGTTAGGACTAGCTTTAAAACAGCGGAAAATTGCTCGGTCGGTAGTGGGATTCGGGAGAAATGAATCACGATTAATCCGAGCGAAGAAAAAGAAAGCGATTGATGCGTTTTACCTGCCTGAGGATTGGCAATGTGGATTACATGATGTAGAAATAGTAGTCGTTTGTACTCCAGTAAGAGATATCGTACCTTTTATAAGGAGAATCGTACCGTGGTTACCGAAAGGCAGCATTATTACTGATGTCGGCAGTACGAAAGAATCGATTGTCAATCAGATAGATATTTTTCTCAAAAAACAAAGTAATACCGTGTCCTTCATTGGCAGTCATCCGATGGCAGGGTCTGAACAAACCGGGATTGAGTTTGCCAAATCTGACTTATTTAAACAGGCCGTTTGTTTGATTACTCCATCGAAATATACGGAAAAGTCAGCAATAAATAAAGTCAGCCGGATGTGGAAAATGGTAGGAGGTAATATTATCTATCTATCTCCTGCTGATCATGATCGATATGTAGCCGCAATAAGCCATCTGCCGCATATTATCGCAGCAAATCTGGTAGATACCGTCGCTGCCCTCAATAAAAAAGATAATCTGCTATTTCATCTAGCTGCCGGTGGGTTTAAAGATACCACCCGAATTGCCAGTAGCAGCCCGGATTTATGGCGGGATATATGTCTTGAGAATAAAAAAAGTATTATAGATGTGGTACAATTATTTGAGAAAGAATTGAAGGCTATAAAACAAGCAATATCGGCTTCAGAAGCGAAACAAATACACAAAGTGTTCAACACTGCCAAGCAGTTTAGAGATCAAATCAAATAAGTAGGTATAGTAGTTAGGTTAAGGTAAGGGAGTGAGTTTGGTTGTTTGGTAAGGTTGTTGGTAAAAGACTATAAACCTGGACTAACTACATAACGCACTACTTTACCTTTACCTCGCTATCCGTTGTACACTATGCGATTCGATAAACTTACCATAAAATCACAGGAAGCAGTCCAACAAGCACAAACTATTGCTGAACAGCATCAGCATCAGCAGATTGAGGTAGAGCATTTATTGTTAGCATTACTCGACCAGACCGATGGTGTTGTTATTCCGATATTACAAAAGCTTGGGGTAACACCGAAACTGGTTAGAGAACGGCTGGCAGAAGCCATCAAGAAAATCCCGCAAGTATATGGCGCTGCCAGCGGGCAGATATATATAACCCCGCGGTTGGATAAAGTATTGAATATTGCCTGGCAGGAAGCGCAACGATTGAAAGATGAATATATCAGTACCGAGCATATGCTTATTGCTATTGCAGATGAACGAGACGGTGCAGCTGCGCAGCTCCTTCGAGAGATGGGAGTTACTAAAGACCGGATTTATGCTGCATTACAAGAGGTTCGCGGAACGCAGCGAGTGACCGATCAGAATCCGGAAGATAAATATCAGGCGTTAGCCCGATATAGTCGGGATTTAACCGAGTTGGCAAAAAAAGGGAAACTGGATCCGGTGATTGGAAGAGATGAAGAGATTCGCCGGGTGATTCAGGTGTTATCACGAAGAACGAAAAACAATCCGGTGTTAATCGGGGAACCGGGAGTAGGGAAAACCGCGATTGCTGAAGGATTAGCCCAGCGGATTATTAGCGGAGATGTACCGGAAACATTAAAGAACAAACAACTGGTAGCACTTGATATGGGAGCATTAGTTGCCGGTGCCAAGTTTCGCGGTGAGTTTGAAGACCGGCTGAAAGCGGTATTAAAAGAAATCGAGCAGTCGGAAGGACAGATCATCCTGTTTATTGATGAGCTTCATACCCTAGTCGGAGCTGGTGCGGCTGAAGGAGCGATCGATGCTTCTAATATGCTGAAACCGGCATTAGCGCGAGGTGAACTTCGCTGTATCGGAGCAACCACCTTAGATGAATATCGAAAACATATCGAGAAAGATGCGGCGTTAGAACGCCGGTTCCAACAGGTCTTTGTCGGTGAACCTTCAGTCGATGATACTATTTCGATTTTACGCGGATTAAAAGAACGATATGAAGTCCATCATGGAGTAAAGATACAAGATGCGGCATTGGTAGCCGCAGCGGTATTATCGCATCGGTATATTACCGACCGGTTTTTACCGGATAAGGCTATTGATTTGGTTGATGAAGCCGCATCCCGATTAAGGATAGAGATTGATAGTATGCCGACTGAGCTCGATGAAATCGAAAGGAAAGTTCGGCAACTCGAAGTAGAAAAACAAGCGGTGAGAAAAGAAAAGGATGCAGCGTCGAAAGAACGGTTGAAAAAGATCGATGCAGAATTAGCGGATTTGAAAGAAAGTAGTAAAGGGATGAAGGCGCATTGGCAGTTAGAAAA
>JBHGBB010000133.1:0-11363 GCA_041946755.1 bacterium
CAGGAACAGCCGGTCGTCGCCCGCAATGCAGGAGAAGCCCACGCCCCAGCCATTGTTATTGACCGAGATCATCAAGCGATCGTAGTAGGCGACGCCCGAGCGGTCGCGTTTCACCCAGGTGGAGAACGTGAAGGCGTCGCTGGCCGTGCAGTCGGCGTTGACGGTCTCGACGTAATCGTCGGTCCCGTCGAACTCCAGGCCCACGGGCGTGTGCTCGCGCTGCTCGACGAGCTGCCAATCCTGATTGTAGTAGTAGTCGATGTGCAATGCGATGTAGTTAAACCGGAATTCGGTAACGCCGAATCGGCTACGGTCGAAATTGAAGCTTGTAAAGCGGCAATACAAACTATCGGGGAATATATTCAACCAAAGACCTTAGTTATGATTGAAACTACAGTACCACCCGGATTCTGCGAATATATTGCCAAACCGATCCTGGAAAAAGAATTTACTAAACGCGGTATCAATCTCAAAAGAAATCCGGTCCGGTTATCGCATTCATATGAACGAGTTATGCCAGGCAAAGATTATTGGGATTCAATCGTGAATTTCCCGCGGGTATATTCCGGAATCAATGAAATTAGCGGCGACTTAGCCGGAAAGTTTTTATCGGAAGTACTTACCGGTCCGAAAGCGAAATTGAGTCGATTATCGAAAACCACCATGTCTGAATTTTCCAAATGTTTCGAAAATAGTTATCGGGCATCATTATTAGCTTTCGGTCGAGTTGGCGGGTGGGTAGCGGAAATCATGGGCGTAGATTTATCCGCAGTCCGCAATGCGATTGCTGAACGACCGACGCATCGGGATATTATGGTCCCGCGAACCCCGAGTACCGGTGGATATTGTTTACCAAAAGATGCCGTGTTTCTGTTATGGTCATCACATAACATTCCGGCATTCTATAAACAACTTGATGCTGCAAATAAGAAGAAATTGGATTCCTATTTAAGACTTATCTCCTTGATTGTCGATATCAACGATACCAGCGCATTAAGAATGGTCGATTTGGCAGTAGAAGCGTTAGTAAGCAAAAATAAAAAAATCAATGGTAAAAAAGTAGCGGTATTAGGTGCAGCGTATCGGGAAGATGTCGGAGATACCCGGTATGCATCATACGAATCCATCGTCCGCCGATTGCAGGAATTAGGTGCACGGATCGCGGTCGGTGACCCTTATGTAAAAAGCCTGGATGAATTAAAAGAGCAAGACCGGAATCCGCATTCGATGGCGAAACATTTCAAGAATCAGGCTCCGTTAAAAACCTTGGGGGTATCGGCAGATACGAAATCGGTTTTATCCGGTGCAGAAATAATCCTGTTTGTAGTACCACATCAAGAATATATTGAAATGTCGCCGGATTGGGTGATTAAATCTACCGGTAAACCAGTGCAATCATTAATCATAATCGACTGTGGAACCTTAACCGATGCGAAAATAGGGCAATATGTAACTCGAGGCTGTTTAGTCAAGAAAATGTATCATGGGCATATCGGAAGGTAAATTTGAAATACGGATAGTATATTAAATAAATTTATGGAAACTTTTGAGCAATTAGCTTTATGGAATAAAGTCCTGGCAGTAATCCCAGCCGCTGGTGCAGGATATCGGATGACACCGCGGTGGACTATTACCGATCCATTGCAGGATGCGGTAGCGAAACCGGCAATGAAAGAGTTGTCTACCGGAAAAACATTTCTGGATTTGATTTTCGATACCTTATTAGATGGAAAAGTAGTTAAACAGATTTTAGTACGGGTAGGGCATCGCCCTAAACCATTAATCGAATGTAAGAGTGATCTTGATAAAATCAAATATCAGCACCATGCCGATTTGACTGGTATTGTCGAAAAGCGCCATCCAATTGTGCAAGCTTATTATAGTAATGCTAATGGAAGAGACGATGGTACCGGTGCAACTGTAGTAGCCCAGGAAGCGAAAGAGTTTCTGCAGCGGCATCCGGAATATGAATATATCCTGATTTTAGCTTCAGATATTCCTACTATCCCAGCGGCAATATTCAAGAGTATGCTGCTGGACCATATCCAAAACAAACGGGATATGACCGTTGCTTCGGTTATCGAAGAAGTTCCTGATAATTATGGACGAATAGTCCGTCATCCGGAAACCGGCGAATTCATTGCGGTAGTTGAACAATTACAAATCGGCAAGACCCCGGAAGAAAGGAAGGGAGCTATTTCTTTCCCAGGATTAGATTACCCATTAGCTAAAAAATCGTTGCACCGGATTAAAGAACGGAATGTATTATTGGAAATAATCAATCGAGATATATTTCTGAATACCATTCGAGATATCGACGCCCCGAATTATGCCAGAATCGTTAGAGATGAACTGGGGAATGAGCTGGGGGTGATATCCAACCAGGAATTGCAGTATTTACCCGAGCAGGGTACATATCGAATTAACCAGTATACTTATACTCGATCTGCTCTCAGCCAAATCATTGAGTGCCGGAAAATAGCGGAAATACCATCAGCAACTTATGTTTTAGAACGGCATCAGAAGAACGAATATTATTTACCGGAATTAGCTATGCAAGTGAAGGCGCAGCATAAAATCATCGGAATATATCCTTTACCTAACGGTATTGCGGAAGGATTGGATTCGCGAACCGACCTGCGATATTATGCCATGAAAAAGAATCAGACTGCTTCATCAGCGCCAATCGATAAACAGCTTATTGCGCAGGTAACTAGCCAGCATTTGAGCTTATTATCAGAACAAGAATTACAAGTGTTAGAACAGGTGTTTGGAGTAACCGTTTATCCGGGAACAGAAATTTATGTCGATAAACCGTTGTATAAGTTTTTATCAGATTTAACGAGATTAATTACTAAAATCGGGAGCACTAAAGATTTTTGTGAGATATATTATCATGAACTGAGATCCGGTTCTTGGAATAGGATTCCCGGATTAGCAGTATCCCCGTCGTTTGAATTTGCACTTGGAGTACATACGAGTTTCAAGAATCTTATCGGCTTAGCCGGTAAGATATCTATCGCTCCCTGGGCGATATTATCCAATTGTTTGGTACAAGATAGCGAAGTGAAGCGAAAACAAAGTCTGGTAAACCAGATGTTGATTAATAATTCTCTGAAAGAGGTAGTCGCGTAAACATATTTATGTTGGTTAAAGATTGGATTGCGGTTATATCAAAATTCGGTAGCAAAGTAAAAAAACAATTTGAGTCTGTCTATGGCGATGATCCGGGTCTCATCGAAGACCGTAGGCAGGCGTATTTAGCGATACTCAATAAATTCGGCGAAAAATATGGACTTGACCGGGAAATCGTTATTTGTCGAAGTCCGTCACGAGTGAATCTAAAAGGAGTACATATCGAGCATCGAGGCGGTTTTGTGAATTATTTAACGCACTGTCGGGAAATTATTATAGCCGCATCTCCACGGAATGATGATAAGGTCTGTTTAACCAATCTCCGTACCGAATTATTTCCAGCGCGAGAATTTTCTATTCAAGCAGAATTAAATAAAGGGAATTGGAAAGATTGGTGGGAATATATAACTGCACCTGCGGTGATTAAAACGGTATCGGAATCTCAAGGAGATTGGATAAATTATGTTAAATCCGCGATATTGCGATTACAATCCCGGTTTCCGAGTAAACCGTTAAAAGGTATGGATGTTTATGTTAACGGTGATATCCCGTTTGCTGCGGGTTTGAGCTCATCGTCGGCATTAGTCGTTGCGACTGTTTATGTCGGATTAGAAATCAATCGACTCCAATTGGATAAATTCGCTATGGTAGAATTATGCGGCCAAGCGGAATGGTATGTTGGCACCCGGGGTGGGGCCGGTGACCATGCGGCGATGATTCTAGGCCGCCGGAATTATCTGGCACATATCCAGTTTTTCCCATTGCAGGTGCAATATTATTCCTTTCCCAAAGGATATCGGATAGTAATTTGCAATTCCATGCAGCAAGCTACCAAATCAAAGGAGGTAAAAAATATATTCAATTCCCGGGTCGCAGCGTATGAACTCGGGTTTTTACTTATCAAAAAATACTTTCCACAATATGCACCGGAATTACAGCATCTACGCGATGTAAATACCACGCAATTAGCAATCCCGGAAACAGAGGTATATCATATTCTCAAATCGTTACCCAAGAAGATATTCCGGGCAGAAGTCGAGCAACTATTGCCGGATAAAAAGGATTATTTGGCAAATATTTTTAAAACGCATGATGAACCAATAGAAGGATATCGAGTGCGGGATATCTGTTTATTCGGATTAGCGGAATGCGAGCGCGGGAAAATCTGTATTGAATTTCTCGTTAAAAAAGATATCGTAGGGTTCGGGAAGTTGATGTATATATCGCATAATGGTGATCGTGTAGTAGAATATAAAGCAAATAATCTCAAAATATCCTGGAATAATCAGGTTACAGTTGCAACCCTAGATCAGTTAATTGCTGATTTGGATAGTAACCTGCCGGAACGAATAGAATCAGCGCATCTCTATCTGCAACCAGGTGGATACCGATGTAGTAGCGAAGCGCTCGATTATTTAGTTGATATTGCAAAACAGGTTCCCGGTGTCGTTGGTGCAGGATTAACCGGTGCCGGATTAGGGGGATGTATTCTGGTCCTGGTAGAAGAAAAGGAAGTAGACCGTCTATTAGCTATTATGGCTGAACAATATTATACTCCTCATCAATTGTCATTCGGAGCGGAGATTGGTGTATCCGTATCCGGTGCGGGGAGAGTAATTGTTTAAAGAGTGAATCTTTATTAATTAATCCAGCATCTGCAGCATAGTATACCGATTTGAAATAGATATCGACTAAACTCATTATTCTCTATGAAATTGATGCAACAAACCGTTCGATCATCTCACGGTCCGGTAGTAATCCACTGGATTATTCTCGAGCAAAAGACTCTAAATGATGCCGGGAAAATCCTTACACCTGCAGTAGCTCAATCCGCGGTTTCTAACAAACAAATGGAGCAAATCGCGGCTTCATTTCGGCGAATTAAAAATGTTAGTGTAAATGGTATTCGTGGACCAGAAACCAACGATACTGTTTTTATTGCCAGTCGGAATAAAGATAATCCTAAATTCCGAGAATGGTTTCGTTTAAATGGCCGAACACTTCTTGCCCAAGATGCGATCGAATTTACCCGATTAATACAAATGATTCAAGAGCAGCGGTTATGGACTCATAAAGGATATAGCCGTTGGTTTGAAGTATCGCCAGTTAACCTTGCCCTGGAAAATAATCTTATTAAACAGTTGAGTGCGCAACGGCGATTACATTATTCAGTGCCGAAAAATGCACCCGTTCCTGCGGAACCGCCGCTGTTGATTGGGGAACAATTAGCAATGGCAGAAGATGGTTGGATTCAAGTAAATCCGACGTTGCAGCCAATAGGATTTACCAATAGTTTCGCTACCCTTCCGGAGTTATGCGAACAGGAACACGCCGAGATAGGTATCAATGCCGGATATTTTTTGAATATGCCGGAAGAACTAGATAGTGTTCATGGGGTTATGAATGACCCGGTAGGTTTATTGATGCTGGATGGCAAAATATTGGTCCCACCAACTTATACCCGAAGTACCGTTCTCATCAATCAACTGGGACAACTATTTATCCGGCGGATTGGTATGCATGATATCGATATTCAGCTTGGGAATGTAAATTTGAAATCGTATCAGATATACACCCGGGTAAGCGGTACGAAAACGCCGGTAGATACCGCGAAAGTCGAATTGGTTATAACCAATCAAGAGGTGGTCGAAATGAACGAAATTCCATCGACTTTAATTCCTCAAAACGGTTTTGTGGTTTCCTTACCTAAAGATGATCCTCAGGTACAACAGATATTGGAAATATTGAAATTAAATCGCAAAATTAAATATCAATTGCAGTTACCGCGTTCTTATGGCACCATCATCCATGCAATAGCTGCAGGCCCGCAATTAGTAGATAATGAACGGTTAATCTCACCGTATTTTTTCGACCGGGAGCCATTACAGGAAGATTTCAAATCGATGGTATTAGCGCCAACCCGATTCACGCATACGGTAAGTGATGAACATTCCCGCGCTCCCCGAAGTGCGCTTGGTATTACGAAAGAAAATAAAATATTATTAGTAGCAATAGACGATGACCGAAGAGTTAAAATGGATCCGAAAGAGCGGTATAGTATCGGTGCAACATTAGGGGAATTAGCGGCAATCATGTTCGATTTAGGATGTATCAATGCGATAAATTTCGATGGCGGCGGGTCAACAACGTTATATCATGATGGGAAAATAGTCAATCAACCTTCAGATGGATTCCCTCGAGTTATTTCAACGGCGATGGTAGTAAAATAGACATATTCTTTGATACTGGAGGAGTATCGAACGTGAAAATTTCACGCTCGATACTCCTCCAGTACCCAAAATGTAGGTAGATTGAGCAGATATGCTTGATCTTACTGGAATTAAGCGATATTAGTGCTAATGCGATAACTTAAATTCCCCTTGACAGTAATATATGGATAAATTGGCTATTGAAGGTGGAAAACAAGTTCGAACGAAGCCATTTCCAACCGTAAACGATACCTCCGGTCGATGGATTGGACCAGAGGAAAAAGAACTGGTAATGCAGGTATTGGATAGCGGGCATTTGAACCGGGTAGGTGGAAAATATGTCGCCCGGTTTGAATCCGATTTCGCCCACAAATTCGGGGCGAAATATGCGATTGCTTCGACTTCAGGTACTGCCGCAATTCATATCGCATTAGGTGCGCTGGAAGTCGGACCAGGAGATGAAATTATTACTACCCCCATAACCGATATGGGTACCATCATTCCGATACTATTATGCAATGCGATACCCCGGTTTACTGATGTAGACCCTTTAACCGGAAACCTTACTCCCCAATCGATTATTCAGCACATAACGAAACGGACGAAAGGAATTATTGCGGTCCATTTGTTCGGCCAACCCTGCGATTTAGATGAAATCATGCGCATAGCGAGAAAGCATAACCTCTGGGTAGTTGAAGATTGCTGTCAGGCGCATGGTGCAGTATATCATGGGAAAAAAGTCGGGACGATTGGGACGATGGGCTGCTATTCATTCCAGCAATCGAAACAGATGACTACCGGTGACGGGGGGATGACGATAACTAATAATGAACATTTAGCATATCGCGCGCGGTTATTCTCTGATAAAGCTTGGCCGCGGGATGGGAAAAGTCGCGGTCATTTATTCTTAGCACCGAATTATCGGATGACTGAAATGCAAGGTGCGATTGGGATAGCGCAATTAAAAAAATTGGATAAGAACCTAGCGCAGCGCCGGAAAACCGCGGATCGGCTTACTCGGTTGATTCAAAAGATTCCGGGAGTTAATCCGCCAAAACTGATTGATGGAATCAAACATAGTTATTGGATTTATGCATTTACAATTGATGAAAAGAAACTTGGAGTGAGTAATCGAGAGTTCCATACAGCTCTTGCGGCGGAAGGTATTCCGGTTAATCTTGGGTATATCCCAGTTCCAATTTTTGAATATGAGGTATTGAAATATAAGAAAACTTATGGGAAAACGCAATGTCCGTTCGGTTGCGCGAAATCCGGGAAGAAGAATATACAATATCGTAGTGCCGATTATCCAAATGCTAGCTGGACTTCACATAATCTGCTTACTATAAGTTGGAATGAAGGAATTACCGATTTGGATGTAGATGATATCGCGAGTGCGATTCGAAAAGTAGTAACACTATTAGCACGAGATTAAATACTCAGATCAATGATAACTAGAAAGATAGAATAACGAGTACCTACTAATATCTAGGGGATACTCTTATCACTCATTTCGAGAAAGGGATATCACCATGCAACTTAGTTTTCTTGATGGAGTCATTATTGCGGTATATTTTATTTTGGTATTAGTAATCGGAATTTTATTTACTAAAAAAGCTGGGAAAAGCGTTTCGGAATTTTTTGTTTCTGGCCGGCAGCTGAATTGGTGGCTTGCCGGTACTTCGATGGTAGCGACTACGTTTGCTGCCGATACTCCGTTAGCGGTAACCGGTTTAGTTGCATTACATGGTATTGCCGGCAACTGGCTCTGGTGGTGTATGGTGTTTAGCGGGGTGTTAACGGTATTCGTTTTCGCCCGGTTATGGCGACGGAGTGAAGTGATTACCGATGTCGAGTTTGTCGAAGCCCGATATTCAGGAACACCAGCAAGTATCCTTCGCGGATTTAAAGCGATTTATCTCGGGATTCCGATAAATTGTATTATCATCGGCTGGGTTAATCTAGCGATGATACTAATTTTAAAATATACTATCGGTATCGAAACGAAATACGCTCTCGCATTAAGTTTAACGATCACCTTATTCTATTCGACACTCGGTGGATTATGGAGTGTCGTAATAACCGATTTTATCCAATTCTGGCTGGCAATGGTAGGATGTATTGTTTTAATGTTTTTTGCATTACATAAAGTCGGTGGGATTGACGGATTACAAACCCAGCTGGTAACCATGTATCCTGAAGGTAAAAAATTATTGGATTTCTTTCCCGGTTTCGGGTCGATCTGGATGCCGGTCTCGGCGATGATAACCTATTTAGCGGTAAACTGGTGGGCCTCCTGGTACCCCGGTGCGGAACCTGGTGGAGGCGGATATATCGCGCAGCGGATATTTTCGGCTAAAAATGAACGGCATTCTCTCTTAGCGGCGTTATGGTTTAATATTGCCCATTATACCATTCGCCCCTGGCCATGGATTTTAGTTGCGTTAGCTTCGATGGTACTCTATCCGCAGCTATCATCTGATGATCAGGCGAAAGGAATCGGATATATTCAAGCAATGGTCAATCTCTTACCGGCAGGATTTCTCGGATTGATGTTAGCCTCGTTTTTTGCGGCGTATATGTCAACATTATCAACCCATTTAAACTGGGGTTCGTCCTACTTAATCAACGATGTGTATAAACGATTTATTAAACCAGATGCTACCGAAAAACATTATGTTTTAATTTCGCGATTAACCACTGTATTAATTGCCGGATTGAGTATTATTACCACCTTACAAATGACTACCGTTGAAGGAGCCTGGAAATTCCTGATTGCGATAGGAGCTGGAACCGGTTCGGTATATATCCTGCGTTGGTTCTGGTGGCGGATTAATGCTTGGTCAGAAATCTCGGCAATGATCGCGGCGTTTTTTATTTCGATAATACTGCAATTTGTAGTGAAGTGGAATGTCGATAATCCTATTCAATTTGTGGCGATGACCTTAACCACGGTTGCGGGAACAACCTTGATTTGGATTATCGTTACCTTATTTACCGCACCGGTGGATAACGAGAAATTAAAAGAATTTTATCGTCGGGTTCGACCGGCAGGATTCTGGGGTCCGATTAAACGAGAATTACCGGATATAGTAGTTACTGATAATCTGAAAGCGGATTTACGCAACTGGATTTGCGGATGTGCCCTGATCTATTGTGTATTATTCGGAATCGGGAAACTGATTTTCGGGCAGACGATATTCGGGCTCATCTTTTTAGCTATTGCTATCGGCTTATGGCTGGTTATCTCGCGTGATTTGAAAAAGCGAGTTACAGAATAATTATACGAACCACAGAATGCATCGAGAGTAACTGAAACGAAGATAAGGGGATTAGTAGAAAACCTGGATGTCTCGGCTATTCTCAATATATTCTGTGGTTTTTTATTGTTGGCAAGAACCGGATTATTAGTATAAACAGATTAATATCTTCCCCAAAAGGTGAAAATCGAGTTAAAATTATATGTTTAGGGTATTACCATAATAACATATAGTAATAAAGTTAACTGAGTAGTTTTCTATATATTGGAGATAATAAAATTATGCATAAGGCATTAGCGATTAACGGTGGTCAGCCGGTGCGAACGAAACCGTTTCCGAAATGGCCGCAGTATACCGAATTAGAAAAGAAATTATTGAATGAGGTGTTGGAAAGTAACATCTGGGGTAAAATGCTGGGAACTAAAGTTAAAGAGTTCGAAAAGCAGTTTGCCGCATATCAGGATGCGAAATATGGAATTGCGATTACCAGTGGTAATGACGGATTACGAATAGCATTACAAGCTGCTGGGATTAAAGCGGGAGACGAAGTGATTGTTCCGGCATATACGTTTATCGCTACCGCAACGGCGGTGCTGGAAGTGAATGCGGTTCCGATTTTTGTTGATATCGATGCTGCGACTTATAATATCGATCCGAAATTGGTTGAGGCGGCGATTACTAAACGGACGAAAGCAATAATCCCGGTACATTTTGGCGGATTAAGCGCTGATATGGACAAAATCAAGCGGATTGCGAAAAAGTATAACCTGATTATCATCGAAGATGCCTGCCATGCGCATGGTGCGGAATGGAAAGGGAAAAGGCTGGGTGCGCTTGGTGATATGGGAGTATTTAGTTTTCAATCTTCGAAAAATATCACTGCCGGTGAAGGCGGTATCGTAGTGACGAATAATAAGAAATATGCGGATTTGCTCGCTTCGTATCATAATTGCGGTAGAGAGATTGGTAAAGTATGGTATGGTCATGTTCGGCTTGGCGGTAATCATCGGATGAGTGAATGGCATGGTGCGATATTATTAGCGCAATTATCCAGATTGGAAAAACAGATTAACCAGCGAAACAGGAACGGATTATATCTTAATCGTGAATTAAGTCGGATTCGGGGAATCGTTCCGCTTAAACGGGGTTTGGGAGAAACCCGGCATTCGTATCATCTCTATATTTTCAGATATCAAAAAGCTTATTTCAATAATCTTCCCAAAATGCGGTTTATTGAAGCGTTACGAAAAGAAGGTATCCCGAGCAATCCGGGATATCCGGAACCGTTATATCGCCAGCCGCTCTTTACAACCCGTAACTTCGAGTCATTTGCCCCGGCAGCGAAAAAAATCAAATATGGTTCTATCTCTTGTCCGGAATGTGAACGAGCGTGTTTTGAAGAAGCGATATGGCTGCCTCATGCGGTTATGCTTGGAACGAAAAAAGATATGAACGATATTATCGCTGCGATAAAAAAAATCCAGGCGAATAGCGCGGAACTCAAATAGCATGATGAACAAAACTGCAGCTCCTTTTTACCGAAAGGAATAGGTATGGTACCAGATAAAATCAGCGAGAAGAAAAAATTGTTACGGCATCATCGAGCAGTATTTCTCAATCTCATTCGGAAACGGGGACCGATTTCTCGGACTGATATCTATAATACGACTAAAATTAGAATTACTACGGTAACGGATGTTGTTAAAGAACTGATTGATAGCGGGATGGTAATAGAAGTCGGGAGCGCGGCATCGACCGG
>JBHGBB010000134.1:0-10771 GCA_041946755.1 bacterium
TCATCGTTTAAATCCGGGCCGATACTATAGAGATAGAACGTATCGCGCACTCGGCCATAAATAAAATTGGCATCACTAAATGGGTCTTTCGGGACTGTAGTCAGATAATTCGGGAATAGATCCTCCAGCGAATTCGGATATACTTTTTTATCCTGATGATATAGTTGGAGTGCCGCCATAACCCGAATCTGATGGTTATCGGTAATCATATATAATTCGCGAATATATGCAGCGGTATAATTCGGTACTGAGTTACCCAATAGCGGATGAATCTCATTCATCATTCCCGGCAGTTTCGATTGCGGGTCTTCTTTAACCAACTGCGGATACGGCATCGTGTACGATTGAATGGCATAGGTATACACTTTTTCACCTTCGGTTAAAATCCGATTCGCATCAGCATCAGTTAATTGGGCTAAAGTACTATCTTCTTTCGCATATTGCTCTCGATGCTGCAATGCATAAAATAGCATTTTCTTTTCACCGAGTAACGGTTCAGTAAACGGAATCCGTTTCTGATCAGCTTTTTCCAGGGCGGAAATGATTCGTTTCAGATTATTCACATCGTCCGGATGTCTAATCGTAAACTCTTTGAGCGGTTTATATGCGTTTTTCTCTAACGCAATCGCAATCAATTTCTGGATTAAAAGGGTATTCTTCCCGGCGAAAACGCTGCCGAACTGTGCCGCTAAAAGATAATTATTTACCGCTTTATCCAGTTTCCCTTGTCCTTCCATTCCCATGCCTTTAACTACCAGGAGTTTTCCCATAGTTTGCGCTGCCAGGAAATTCGGTATTTTCCGGTCTGGCCGGAAATCTTCCGGGGCAGCATTGGTTTCCGAATTAACTGCCGATTGCATTTCCGCAAACGCCGAATTGCATTTATCGATCTGCGGTAACATATTTTGTGCCGCACCATAATCCAGGTTCTTTAGAATATTGGTTACCGATTGCCCGGCGTTAAGCATATCTTTCATGGGAAAAGCCGCGATCGCTTTATCCACAAAATCCTGGGTATTGGTTCCGGGCACCGGCGGTGTTTCTTGCGGGGTAGCAACCGGAGAAGAACCGATTCCGGTCGAGGTTGCTGCACTAAAAAAAGTTGGAATTACCCAAAAATATACTCCCGCACCGACAAGAGCTAATACGACTACCATAATAATGGCTTTTTTCATGATTATTCCTCCTTAAGAAAATAGTATTTCTTTATAGACGAAATAGGTTGGAAAAAGGTTTAGTGATAAATCCTCAACAATAGATCAATAATTATTTACCGATAATATCACCTCGACTAAGGTTACCATGATTCGGGTCGTATACCGGTTTTTCATGGTTATCCATCATATCCGGTCCGACGCTATAGAGATAAAAGGAATCGCCCTGTTTCCCATAGATGAAGTCCGATTCGGTAAAATAATCTTTCGGCACTGTCGTCAGATAATTCGGGACTAGCTCGGATAATGAATCGGGATATGCCTGGTTATCCTGATGATAGAGCTGTAATGCTGCCATAATCCGAACCAGCCGGTTATCGGTCGCTGCGCTTAAATAGCGAATTTGTGCATCAACAATATTATGTAGGGTGTTTTGCAAAAACGGATGCGCAGAATTGAGCATCTCCTGCACTTTCATATCAACTGTTTTATTTTGACTAACGCCCAATTCTTTTTTTAGCTCCGGATATGGCATCGCTAATGCAGTGAGCTGATAGGTCATAATTTTATCTACTTCATCAAGAATTCGCTGTCCCTCGGTAGCACTTAATTTCCCTAATTCTTTATCCTTTTTCGCAAAATCTTTCAGATGCTTAAACGTATTCTCAAAACACTTCTTTTCAGCATTAAACGATTCGGTAATCGGCATCCGTTTCTGCTCAACCTTATCTAAAGTTTCAATAATTCTCTTTAGGTCAGACTTATCATCCGGATGATTCAATACAAATTGTTTTAAAGGTTGATATGCATTTTTCTCTATCGCAATGCCTATTAATTGCTGAATTAAGGAAGTATTCTTCCCGGGAAAGGTACCGCCAAATTGTACAGCTAATAAATAAGCATCAGCCGCTTCATTCAGTTTCTTCTGATTCTCTAATGCCATCCCTTTAACCAATAATGATTTCCCGGACATTTGCGCGTGCCAAAAACTCGGCATTAGCTGGGTTGCCGATAAATCTTCCGGCCCATAATTCAGGTCGGCATTAACCCCTTTTTGGATTGCAGCGAATACCGGTTCGCATGGCGCTAGTTCCGGTAACAACTTCTCGGCAGCAGCATAATCCATCGCAGTGACGGTTTTACCAGCGGTTGCAGTCACATCCGACATCTTTTTTGAGGAGGGGAATATATCTCCAGCTTTAACAAAAAACTCCTGGGCGTTAGCGCCAGATGGTGAGGTCGATTCCGAGAGACTTGCAACTGTAATAGGACCACTACTCGTAGATGGTGAAGATGGTGCCTTGAAAAAGGTTGGGATAACCCAGAAATAGGCTAAAACTCCGACTAATACTAAAACAACCACGATACCAATCGCTTTTTTCATAACTCAACCTCCCTAATCTAGGGTGTTTCTATATAGACGAATTGCGAGTAGAAAAGGTTTAGTACCGGGACTAGGAAAATAGGGGTTTGATAAATCAATTCCGTAAAATGGAACTACCGAAGCGTTATTTGCCGATGATATCTCCGATACTCGTGGTCCCGTTGGTCGGGTCGTAGACTGGCTGTTCCTGATTATCTTTCATATCCGGTCCGAGGCTATAGAGATAGAAACTATTATCGCGAGTACCATAAATAAACTCGGCATCGTTAAAATAATCTTTCGGTACCGCAGTCAGATAATTCGGGGTTAACTCGGATAATGAAGTCGGATAGGTATTTTTCTCTGCATGATATAATTGAATCGCTGCCATAATCCGAATCAGCCGATTATCAGTTGCCGAAGTTAAATTACGAACATGCGCTTCCAAAAAATTCGGGACTGCTATTTGCAGCAGTGGATGAACTTCTTTTAATATCCGCACTATTTTCTCATCCGAATACTCTTTCTTATACTGCGGATACGGTAAATCATACATACTAATGAGATAACCATATATTTTATCGCTTTCAAATTTTATTCTTGGAATATCGCGAGTTCTAAGTTGCGCCAGATCTTTATCGGTTTTAGCATACTGTTTATAATTCTCGGCTAAATATTGTACCGAACGCTGTTCTGATATAAACGCTTCTGCAATTGGTAATCGTTTCTGTTCCGCTTTCTCCAGAGTAGTAATAATCCGTTTCAGGTTCTCGGTATCATTTGGATGGTTGAGTACATATTGTTTCAGGGGTTTATATGCGATTTTCTCTAATGCCATACCGATAAGTTTCTGGATTAGCGTAGTGTTTTTTCCGGCGAAAACGCTGCCGGTTTGAGCGGCTAATAGATAGGCATCTACCGCTTCGTTTAACTTCCCTTGATTCTCCAGTCCCATACCTTTCACCGCCAATAATTTCCCCATAATTTGGGCGCGTAAAAAGTTGGGGATTCGCCGTTCCGGCCGGAAATCGGGTGGGATGATATTATAATCCGCATTAACTGCCTGCCGGAGTTCATTAAACGATTGGTTATATTGGTCAATCAGCGGTAATAAATTCTGTGCCGCTTGATAATCCATGGATTTCAATATTTTACTCGCGGTTTCTCCATCAGTAGCTACATTTCTCCCCGGAACCGAATTAAGCGCATTTTCTATAAACGTTTGCGTATTGGTTCCGGTAGCTGGCGGGGTTTCCGGAAGAGGAATGGCCGGATATGCCGGCAGTTTGCTCAGTTCTACATACGATGGTTGCATGAAATTCGGGATAACCCAGAAATATATGCCAGCGCCAATGATGACTAATACCACGATAATTATAATAACCTTTTTCATGGTTCCAATCTCCTTTTTATGATGCATTCAATTAATGCTCTAATCCTTTTGGCGTACATACAATATCTCCGCCACTGTTTAATCCATTCCTTTCATAAAAGAGGATTCGACCGCCATCATCTTTTCCATCCGGCCCAACGCTCCATAGCATATAATCTTCATTGCTAATCTTGTTATATCGAAATATTTCATCTTGAGTAAACGGGTCTTTTGCGATGCTAGTTACATAGGCAATCGGGGTGGTTAATACATAGAGATTATCCGGATACGATTTATAGTCTATTTTCCAGGATTCTAATGCAGTTTGAATACTTCGAAGATTGGAGATTGCATAGTCGATATTTTGTTTAATCGTCGGTTCATCTTGTGCTGTACGTTTTTCACTGCTACTTACCGGAGGCGGATTCGAGTTCCTGCTGAAATAATATACCGCAGCTGCAACGACAATGATGATTACTATTACGACTAACCATTTCTTCATAAAAGATTCTCCTTTATTAATAAGATAAGTGCTTCTGATAATAACTAGACGAATCGGAACCCAAAAAGGTTTAATCGAGAAAAAAATAATACTAATAAATCCTTGAATCCAGGCTGATTCCGGGTTTCCTGGTTTCCTGATAATAGTAGACTTGCGGAAACCGGGATAGTAGAGTACCCTATTTTAATTCAATGAACACTTAAATCGGGCGATGCTTTTGGGTAGGGGCGACTCATTGAGTCGCCCGATTAAAAAATAATTCGTAGACAATTGAAATTATGAAACGAACCATAGTTTTTTTAACGCTATTTTTCATAGTAGCTTCGGTGCAGGCATATCAGATTGTATTAGATGGGGAAGACCCGGTATTAAGCATAAAAACCGGGGCGTTCGTTCTGGATAAAACCGGTAGTTACAACGGCAACTTTAAATTCAGCGCAGTCGGCCCAAGTATCGGGACATCGTTAGCCGTCTGGACTATCGATAGCATCCCTACCGGGACCTATGATATTGAATTCTATGTTGACGATAGCAGTTATGCTTCGACTGCAGAATATATTATCGAATCCGATTTCGGAGTATCAACGGTCATCCGGTCGCAGTATTATGTCGGTACCGGCTGGCATTCGTTATCAACCTGCACCTTCACCAATGCCGGGAGAATCACCCAAACCGACCATTGGACCGGCGCCGGTACCAAGGTTATTGCCGATGCACTCCGATTAACCTACATCGGTACACCCAGTCTACCAACCATTGATGTAACCACCCCGGCGATAAGTATCGTCGTCGATGATCTCGGCACCTATAATCCCAATTTATCTACATCTTCTACCTATCAATTATTTGCCCAATGCCCGAATATCACCTATGCAGTGATGCCGTTTCAAACCTATACCCATTCAGTTTTAACCACTGCGGCAGCGAAAGGATATGAAACTATCATGCATCAGGCGATGCAATATGTCGGGCAAGCGGATTATAATCCTTCCGACCCGTATCGGTTATATATTGGGATGAGCGATACTGAAATCGTCTCCTGCCTAACCACCAACCTGCAATCCGAATATCCTTATGTCATTGGAGTAAACAATCATCAAGGAAGCCGGTTCAGCCAGTATGCGCATGGGAGTGATGAGGTAATGAATATCCTAAAAACCCGGCGGATGATTTTTTATGATAGCCGAACCATCACCGATTCGGTAGCCTATGATGTAGCAAAACAGGCTGGGTTACTTACTGCAGAACGCGATTTGTTTTATGACGGTACTTCGGTGCAAGATACCAAGAACCGGATTCTATCTATTGCCGAACGCGAGAAGTATTCGCCGAACTATAATCATCTGGGAATCTGCCATCAGTATGCGGCTACTGTTCCGGCATTGTTAAGTATCGCCTATGATTTACAAACTGCCGGAGTGGCTTGGGTGCGGCTATCGAAAAACCTGGCGTATATTATGGAATCCGATTTCCAGCCGACCGGCTCCTCAGTCATCTTAACCGGGTCATGGCAAACCACAGCGAACGATATGATATCCCAGGAGTGTTATGATGGGAATGCATATACCTTTACCGGGAATTTATCAGTGGCAACCGCGAAGTTTATTCCGAACCTAATCGATGCCGGTAAATATCAATTATTTGTCGGGTTCGGTGCGGGAACTACCAACGCTGCAGATTCGGTTAAAGTGACTATCAGAACCATTAGCGGCGATTCGGTCTTTATCCTGAATCAGGCGAGAGAACCGAACCGATGGCATTATCTAGGCGAATATCAATTCCCAGCTGGTACCGGTGGGTATGTAATGCTGGATAATTCGCTGGTTACCAATGCGAGTAAAATAATCAAAGCGGATTGTGTTAAGTGGGTATATCAGGGAACACTCACCCCGGTACCGGTAGAGTTGAGTGTATGGCGATTGCAGTAAAACAAGAAGTCAGAGGTCAGAAGTTAGAAGTCAGACAAAAACTGCCTAATGCTAACTGCTGACCAAATTACCGGGTGTTGGAAACCAGCATATCGCCATCGCTGCGGAGCCCATTGGTCGGGTCATAGATCGCGATATTACTTTTTGCCAGATATTCAATCAACTGCGGGTGGGTAAACCAGCCTTGGTTCTGGCCGGTAGTCGGTAACGCAAAAACTTCGATCATCGGATAATCAATCCGTTCACCACTAGATAAAACTATATATTCGACATGTTCACACCACCCGTGGCCTATATTACCTTTGAAATTACGGACTTCATTATCGTCATCAACCTTCAGTTGCTTAATATTTTCCGGGAGTATTTTGCCCTCATGATACCTGATTTTATCCGGCAATCGATCGATATCCCAATCTTTATCCGGCCCGCGGGAAACTAGAAGATATTGAGTTCCATTCCCTCGATGTTCTTGATTAACATATTTAATAGTTTCGTTTGAGGGTGAAAATGGGTCTCTCATCAGAGATTTAATATATGCTACCGGAGTCGTTAGATATGGTGTTAGATAATTTCCTTTTAGAGGCATCATATCGCTGCAGTTATCAACAAAATGGGCTTCTACCCCAGTTTGGACGGTTTTTAAATTTGCGTACGTCTTCTCGATTTTCTCTTTCAATAAATAATTATTCCCAATAATCGCTCCGGCAGTAGCAATGCCGATAATGAGAATAGCGCCAATAATAAATAAAAGTTTTTTTATACTCATTGTATCCCTCTGTGTTCTCTAGTCTTTCTCTGCATTCTCTGCGGTTATTTTTTATTTTTGTAACCCGGTTTTCGGATAGAATTCCATCCAGCCATACCAATACGACCGCATCGCAAATCCAGGGAACGGTTCCTGGATTATCGGGGTATCAAGCTGTTTATCCCAGACAATCCGGATTTTCTGGCCGCCGATAATATCCTCAATCTGGCCTTTAGCTTTCAGCGAAGTTAATAGATATGCTTTCGCCTGCCCTTTATATGCGACGCCGAAAACTTCATCCCCGGAAGTTAACCGCATATCCCGGTTTACCACCGTTTCGTTCATTAAAGGGTCGGAATTGAATCCTTTCGGTTTCTTATCGTAGGCAGCATAATAGAAATCGAACTGTTTAATCGGCATAAGGATTTTGGTATTCGGATATAAAGCTTTCCATTTCCCATATTGGCAGATGATCGGTTTCGGTCCTTGCACCAGCGCTGTTTTCGCCGGATTCCCGGGTACCGGGACTTCAGCGATTTGCGCCCACGCTTGGTTGTTTCCTACCTGACCTAAAGCAAGAACGCCACCAAACAGTCCCGCTACTTTCAGACTATGCTCGAAATCATTCAGGCGGTAAACTACCGCCGTATTAGCCATAATTCAGTAGGTAATCGATAATTTCTGACCCCCGATCTCGTCGTTAACAATATGGTGGTACCACATCTGGCGTACCGGATAACATCGGGCATCATTTCCGATTTTCATCCCGATGACCCATTCAGAATCCGCAAGTTTAAACTGCGCTGGGGTTCCCAATTGCGGTTGGGTTAATGCAATAAATCGTTGCGGAGATACTGCTCGGAATTTACCCCATTGGTTCTTGCCGCCATCTAAATAATCAGCAAAAGAAGGACAAACGGAAAAACATAAAAACATAAAAACGAAAAAACAAATTAAAAATAGCTTAGCTCGAACTATTTTTGTCATAAGTCTTTCCTCCTTGATAATTATGACTTAATCATAGTGCAACTAAGAGAATGTGTCAAGAGAGAGTTGATGAAAGTCGGTAAATCCAACCAATAATGATTCTACTATTTAACTAGTCTCTATCGATTTGCAGTTTCAAGAAGTGGCAGGAGCAGGAAATACAGGGGTCATAGTTCCGGACCGCTTGTTCGCATTTCCAGGTCAGTTCGCTATCCGATGCTTTAAGGTATAACGGTACAAAATGTTTCAAATCCTGTTCAATCACCATCTGATTCTGGGCAGTCGGCGGACAAATTTGCGCTTCGGCAATCAATCCGTCAGCTCCGACCCGATATCGATGATACAAAATCCCGCGCGGCGCTTCAGTACATCCATGCCCAACTCCCGCCCGCGGAGTAATCGGAAGATACGCCTGGTCCGGCATTTTATACTGGTCGATAATCCGCAACGCTTCTTCAATAGCATACAAGGTTTCAACACTGCGGGCGATGATACTTTTAAATGGGTTCATGCACGGTACTGTTAATCCAACCTGTTTTGCTACTTTCTGAGATAGCGGAGTAAGTTTATCGAAGTTGAGATTGAACCGGGCTAACGGGCCGGTATGGTAAGCCCCGCGTTGTTTGAGTTTAGAATGTAACGAAGTCGAATGCGGCACATGTATTTCTTTGAAATAGTCGTTATATTGATCGATGGAAATATCCAATCCTTTATTCGACACCAGCCTGCCTTCATTAAACGGATATTCGTTCGGATGCCGCAACGCCACATATTCATAATCCTGTTCGAACTCCGGGAATTTGAAGGTAACGGTGAGTTTGATAGTATCGATAGCCGCTTGTTTCGCCCATTTCAAATCGGCGACTAAGGTATTCAACTCCTGTTTAGTCGGGACTTTATAGAACCCGCCGACGCAAGCTGATATCGGATGAACCGACCTACCGCCCATCAAGGAGACGATAGCATTCCCGATTTTTTTCATGCGTAACGCTTTTTCTACCACTTTGGGATAATCTTTTGCCAAGAGCAATGCATCTTCATATCCGAGGAAATCCGGCGCATGCAGCATATAGATATGGAGCACATGGCTTTCAATCCATTCCCCGCAATAGAATAACCGCCGTAGTTCTCGTAACTGACCGTCAACCGTAACACCAAACGCATTTTCGAGCGCATGGACCGAACTCATCTGGTATGCGATCGGGCAGATGCCGCAAATCCGGGCGACGATATCCGGTACTTCTTTATAACTCCGGCCGTGAAGGAAGGCTTCAAAGAACCGGGGTGGCTCGAAAATATTCAGTTTTACATCAGCTACCCGGTTATTTTTTACCTGAATATAGATACCGCCTTCACCTTCAACCCGGGCGAGTGCGTCTACTTTAATTGTTCGGTTCTTTTTCATATTGAAGAATGATTACACAGATTCAAACACTAATTAATCAGTGTAATCGTTTTTAGTAATCTATGTAATCTTACTTTTCTTGAGTTTCGCTTTCTTTTTTAAACACATCAGCGTACGCATTAAACCCGCGGAATAATCGGACTATTTCCGGGGCGGTTATCTGCTGTTCCTGTTTAAACCAGTGGCTTAATGAACTGGTATTCGGGGATTCCATCGGCCCGAAACAAGCATAACATCCGCGGGCATATGCCGGGCATAACGCCCCGCACCCGGCTTGCGTTACCGGCCCGAGACACGGTATCCCTTGCGTCACCATGACACAAGGAGTTCCTTTCCGTTTACATTCCATACACACGCTATATTTCGGAATATTCGGTTTCCGCTGGTTTAATAAGGCGCTGATAACTTCGACCAGCTGATATTGGTTTATCGGACAGCCGCGCAACTCGAAATCTACCGCGACATGAGCGGAAATCGGGGTAGATTTATCCAAGGTACTGATATATTCCGGGGTCGGATAAACCGTACCAATATATTTATTAACATTAGTAAAATTCCGGAGCGCTTGGATACCGCCGGAAGTAGCGCAGGCACCGATGGTAATCACTAGTTTCGATATCTGCCGAATATGCTGGATTCGTTCCGCATCATGAGCAGTGGTAACACTGCCTTCAACCAGAGAAACGTCATAAGGCCCTGCTTTCACCGCGCGGGATGCTTCCAAAAAATTAGCGATATCGATCGCTTGCGCGACCGCCAATAATTCATCTTCGCAGTTGAGTAGATTCAACTGGCAGCCGTCGCAGGATGCGAACTTCCATACCGCTAATTTCGGTTTACTGGTTTTCTTTGCCATATAAACTACACCACAGAGGCGCAGAGCCGCAGAGTATACACCGAGCATCTTTATAATATAAAAAATGAATTTCTCTGAGCTCTCAGTGTCTCTGTGTCTCTGTGTTGTTTTTCTTTACAACTCTCGTTTTCCAAAGAACGGTTTTAGTTTCGGGTAATTGAACACCGGCCCGTCTTTACAGATGAATACTGGCCCGCATTGGCAATGGCCGCAGTATCCGATTCCGCATTTCATATTCCGTTCCATTGAAATATAAATATTCGGGTCTGGTACTTCCCGTTTCTGTAATTCGGTAATAGTAAACCGCATCATGATTTCCGGCCCGCAGACCATAGCGACAGTCTCTTGCGGGGTGAAGGTTACTTTCGGGAACAAGGTGGTTACTACTCCGACATGGCCATGCCATTGTTCATCAGCTTTATCAACGGTAACCTGGACTTCGAAATCGAACCGGCTGCG
>JBHGBB010000135.1:0-10759 GCA_041946755.1 bacterium
TCTGCCGATGGATGAGATAACTGGACCCGGATAGCGTAGGGCCATATTCCGATTGCATACGATTGAGAATCAGTCGCTCCAAATCTTTTATCGCGTTTGGTTTGATTACTAACGGCTGGTTCAGATAAGGTTTAAAAAAGTCTGATAAGATTTGATGTACCAGCGTCCCGATTTCTTTTTTCTCCGTTCGGTCGGAGAATTCCTCTTTCTCTTCCAATCCTAGCACCGTACCATAATAGAACTGGAGCGGGCAGGTAAAATAGGTATTAACTGCGGTAGCATTATATTCATATCGTTTTAGGAACTCGAGCATCGCCGGGGTTTTCGGTATCGGTTGCGGTGGAACGGTATGCAATCCAACGTTATATTGAATGGTCTGAACAAAACCAGTCCGAATGCTTAGATTATCAGTCTTCAGATTTTTCTGACTTCTTACTTCTGACTTCTGTTTTCTTCCCTCGGTTTTTTGCAGTTGCCATAACAATTGTTCAGCGAACCGGCTTTTTTCTTTTTCATCGTTCTCGATATAAAATAAATGGACTTCATTAGCGCCGGTAAATAAAACGTCCAGATAATATCCGATAAGCTGTTCCCGGTCGAGATAGGTTGGGAGCTGTAATGTCTGCCGGATTTTGACCGGAAGAAGGGTATCTTCCCGTTTGGTTGCCGGGACGATACCTTCATTAAAATCGAGGAGATAAACGGTATCGAACTGGATATTCCGGGTTTCGAGCAGACCGAGTATCTGTAATCCGCGAACCGGCGTTCCGGTAAACGGTACCGAGCAGGTCTCGATATATTTCCTAAACAGCATAAAATAACTCGATGGCTCCTGGAATGCGATTTCTGATAACAAAGAATTAGATAAGGTATCGAGCGCTGCCAGGAACGATTCGGAATAGGGATAAAATAATTGATGCCGCCGGGCGGTGCTCTGTTCATAGATATAGTTCAGGATATCGATTGCGTTCTGAACAAATTCGCGGAATGAATTGAACCGGTTGAATTTCAATATCGTCTGCTGATGAAGCGCTGAGAGATGTAGCAATAAATCGTCTACCGACTGATTCGAATCCGGTTCCTGCTGCAGTTTGAGTTGTAGCGCTTTCCGCAACGCGGGGTATCGTTCGATTTCTTCCAGTTGCCAGAAGGTCCGGTTGCGTTTGGTTAACAGGATTTCTTCTATCGTATGCATCAGGATGCGGGTCGATTGGGCAGCGCCGTGGTAATATATGTTTTTGGTATACGGATGCAGCATAAATTCCAAATATCGAGGAATATATACCCTTCCTTCAGCATCCATAGAATTGACTACTTCCATCAGGTTATTAAAAAATCCATATAATGGAGTGCGGGATATCGGGTAGCCTAACGCAATGTTATATTCCGATTCATCGAACCCGGATAACGTATGATGGAGTACCGGGAATAAGGTTTCCGATGCCGGTAAAACCACAGCGGTCTTTTCATCGAATTTAGGATTCGATTTATTTTTGTTATTATCCAGTATCGTTTGCAGTTCTAAAGCTTGTCCATGGGTATCAGGACTCTTATAGAAGTAAATTGCTGATTGCTCCGCCTTTGGCGAGATCTCGCCGTTAGGCGGAGGATTTCTGATTTCGGATTGATTTTTACTTCTTTCATTTGCTGGTACGATGCTATTAATACCAAGCTCCGCGAGTTTCTGGTTGAGTCCTTTTCCAGATTGGAAGATATAGGTTACTGCCGATTCGGTATCAGTAAGTTTATGGAATATCTGCTTTTCAGCAGCAGTAAACGCATAGAACCCGGCGAAAATAACTCGATTAAACTCCGCTAAATGGTCGATTCTAATCTCCTCGGCGACTTGCCGATATCGCGAAGCCCGGGTGGAATAATGTTTGGGTTCGAGCTGCTGATAGAATTTCGTATAGAAATAGGATAATGACTGCAGCCGGTCTAAAGTAGGTTGCGGAATAGAAATGAGGGTATCGATTTCATGGACCTTATCGATCGCTACCTGTTCGATATAGAGCTCTTCTAAATCGGAGAATAATTTTAAGCCGAGTGGGAAGAAACTATCCGGGGTTAAAAAATGTTTTTTCCCGAGATGGCGATATGTTTTATCCGGATGCGTATGGATTTTGAAGAGGAGCGCTATCGCATCGATAGTATCCAATAGCCGGGTATGATATCCGAGTTTATCGATATAAACCAATTCGATAAATTCATCGATGGAAACGATTCGCGGCGGTAGAATGTTGGTGTTCCCTTGTTTCGCCAGATATTTACGCAGGAAATGGGCTGGCCGTTTTCCCGGGAATACTATCAGATTCGAGGTATAGTCCGCCTCTTGCGCGGTTAATTGCCGGGCGATATATTCGATTAAATTATCTGATGCGGAAATGATATCTACCTGCATGAAATTAATTTTAAATAATGTAATTAGGTAAGGGTTAGGGAGTTGGTTAAGTTATTAGGCAAAGTGGTTGGTGAACACCAACTACTCAAGACTAACTACCTAACTCTCTACTTTACCTTAACCTTATACTGGGTTTTATTATTCTTAATTCTTAATTCTTAACTCTAAATTTATATTTCTACTATTTTATCTAAATCAATATATACAAGATATCCTTCACCGGATTTATGCGGATAAATCGGCGCGATTAGTTCCAGATAATGGTTCAGTTGTTTCCGATATTCCGGTTCATTCTTATCATCTACCCCGGTCTTAAAATCGAGGATAGTTACTCGCTGTTGGTCAATAATCAGCCGGTCGATTCGGAATAATCTACCGGTAGTATCAACGATATCCTGTTCTCGCAACACCACTCGATTCGGTTGATTCCTAAAATAAGGTTGAACCGATTTATTTAATAACAGGGTAATAATCGTTTGTTTTATATCGTCCAAATCGAATCGGATAGAGTATTCTAGTTTAATCGTTTTGATAATCGCATCAAGCATCTTTTTCAGGTCCGGTTCATGATCGAAATAAAGCAGTCGGGCTAAAATGAGATGGAATAATTCGCCTCGTTTCCGGTTTTCGAAGTTTAGACTATCGATAGTATTCTCATGTACCGGTTTCTTAATCGTCTGATAAACGCGATTGCTGCCAGCCGTTTGTTCAACCGGTTTGCCGGGTATCGGTTCCGGTTTATTGGGTTTTGCCGGATACTGATCGAACGGCAGCAATTCCAGCGGGAACGAACTCGGTTTATTAGCAATCCCGATGATATAGAGTTCCGATTGTGGCCGAGTCATCGCGACATAGATTTTATTCAGTTTATCTACCATCTCTTTAGTTCGGTCGCGGTCATATAACTCGGATAAATATGCGGCAGCTTCAGTCCAACTTCGATTGATTTTTAGGACATTTACCAATTCACCTTTATCCTGGAAAATATATTTTAGCGGTTTGCTTCTTTCTTCATAGAGCAAGAGAATTACTACCGGGAACTGGAGCCCTTTCGCTTTATGGATACTCATAATCGATACCGCATCGATGGCTTTCGGAATCGAGATATTCCAGAGGGTGGTATCCGTTTCTTCATCAGTCGAATAGTTCAAGAAGGTTCCCATGGTATTGGTCCCTTTCCCTTCGAAATCTTTAATCACTTCCAGCAGTTTGATTAAGGTAGCTTCTTGCGTTTCCTGATGTAAGCGCAGGATATCGAATGTTCGGTATATTTCAGTCGTTAAATCATAGAGCGGCAGGTATCCAACCGATTTGAATAAGGTATCGAAATAGGCTGCCCAAAGGGTAGGGAACTCGGTTTGGAACAGTTTATATAGCGGTCTCCTAATTTCGGATTTCGGATTTCGGATTTCGGATTTTATATTGATATTATTTTGCAGGAGAAACTCGCGGAAGGTATCGGATGTAACCGAGGCCTGATCCAGTTCGAGTTTTTTCTTGAAGATATCACCGAGTAAGAAAGTAGCGAACGATAAATCGTCCGGGGGCGAATCCAGGAATTTTAATAAAGCTATAAGTTCTCCGGTAATCTTCTGTTTCCGGATATCGAGTTCGCTATATGAAATAAACGGAATCCCGATTTCATTCAGCCAGGAAGATACTTCTACTACAGTAGCATTTTTCGCGGCAAGTATCGCGATATCAGATTTCGCATAATGCCGGGTTTCGGTCAGGTCTTTAATCAAAGTCTGCAGATATTCTTTTTCGATACTAACTATCGATTCTTTTTCTTTCGGGAAGAAAACCGTTTCTACATACCCTCGATTTTTATGCGTTTCTTTCACCAACTGGCTGAATTCGTTTAGGCCGCTATATTGAGCCGGTACAAGATACTTTTCCGGGAGATGGTTCTGGAATACCGATTGATTGAATTGAACGATTTGTTCATAACTCCGGTAATTATACGGTAGTTCGGTTATCTGCTGTTCGACCGATGCGAATGGCAATTTCTGTTTAGTGACCAGATGCTGCATGATTTCGAAATCGGCGTTCCGGAATCCATAAATCGCCTGTTTGGTATCGCCGACGATAAACAAGCTCCCTTGAGTAGATAGGGAATTCTCGATTAACGGTACCAGGTTATCCCATTGGATCGGAGAAGTATCCTGGAATTCATCGATGAGATAATGATAAATGGTATCACCGAGCCGGAAATAAATATCCGGAATTATCTCTCGATTGATATATTCGACCAGCCGTTTACTGATATCTTCGATAAACACCGTTCCTTCCTGATGTTTAACCTGATCGAGGGTATCCTGGACTGCCTGATATATTTGCAGGTAGGGATAATAATAGGTTCGGGCATAATGCTCCCGATATCGGTTTATCCATAATTCTAATTCTTCCCAGAGGGTGATGATAGTATCGTATGCGGTTTGTAGTTCCGTTCGTTTCGGTTTAGTTACCGGATTATTCCCGAACTTGATTTCTAATAGATTTGCATAATGGTTGGTAGATACCGCGGTATCTATTTTATTCGCCGGGTCGTTTTTATGGCGGTCGAGGCCGGAATCGTTGATTAATTTATTTAGGGTTTCGGTTCTCGTTCTGATTTCGAGTTTAAGCTGGGCAGCTTCATCCCGGTAATCTTCTAGATTCGGCTGTTTATTCAGCGCCGATATTTTCTTATATAACTCTTTGATTTCTTCTAAAATATCCGATGCCGGGTTCCAGAGATAACTTTTATCAGCGCCTTTATTATCCTGGATAACCTGAATCATGGAATCGATTAATTCCGCTGCCGGGCTATTCGGTTTAACCTGCCTGAGATATAAATTAAACGCATATTCCATAATCTCGCTATTATCCATAACAACCTCGAATTCCGGCGGGAACCCGAGATCGATTGCTGAGGCTTTAAACAGCGAAGTCATAAAACTATCAATGGTTCTGACCTGGAGATCGGTATATTGGGTTAAGATTTCGTTGATTTTAAAGTCGGCTTTTTCCTGCAGCGTTTTCTTATCCAGAGCTACTAATCCGGCTAATTCAACTAGTTTATCTTTATCGCCGAAATAGATATCTTTCAGCCAGGAAAGAATCCGCTCTTTCATTTCTTTAGCGGCATTATTCGAAAAGGTTATCGCCAGCATATTCCGGAGCTGGTTATATTCGATTTTTTCCGATAACAGGAATTGAACGAACCGGAGCGATAACGCATGGGTTTTCCCTGACCCGGCAGATGCTTTCAGGATAGTAAAATTCGGGAATTGGAGTTGGCTATCTTTAGTTAAAATCGGTTGCGGCATAAGGAATAGAGTCAAGTCCCGGTATATTGCGGATATCGGTCAATATTATACAATAAAAACAAGTTTTATGTATCTTGGTGGCTTGGTGCTTTGGTGGTTGGAGTCGGTTTAACCATTTGACTAGGAATTTAGCATGGCATATTAGGGAATAATAGGGAATATGGACTTGTCATGGAATTTGCTCTTATTAATCCTGGTTATTATTGAAGGTATTAGGAAGAGATTATGTCACCGCCGAAATTTCCTCTTATTGATAGTCAAAAAGAAGCGATTATCCAACTGGTTAAAACCCTTGGATATAACGCGACCGATTTCAAATTCGAGCATAAACAATATCTGGCTGATTCGTTAACGATTGCTGATACCTTACTCTTTAAGAACATCCCTTATTTTTTCGCCCAATTCATCTGGGATGGGACGAAACTGGATATGCTGATCTATCCCAGTAAACTGGGATTCTATCATACTCAGGCGGAATATCTGCATTGGACGGAAGGATTTATTCTTTTAAAACAATGGCTAAACAGCTTGGAAACGATTATCCAAAAAACCCAGAAAAATGGGTTCCAGATGGAATCGTTCCAGTTATATCCGATAGCTGAAAGAGCTGGAATCCAGAAAATCACATTCCAGAATACCGAATACTATTTTGAACTCGGTGGTAACGAAAAAAGTAAACAAATCTCTTATCGGCCGGGAGAAACTGCCGATATTGAGGTTATAGAACGGCCGTTATTATCCGAATATGATTATTTTGCTAAATGGCTGGCGCGGTTGAAAAGTGAACTGAACTTAAATCAAATCGTTACTAAAGCTATTCGGGATCTGAAACCATTACCAAAACCAGAATCGAAATCGGTAACGAGTTCTAGTCCGCTGGAAACGGTTATCCCACTTGGTCAGGAGAAATCTCCTAAAGAAAAGAAATCGGTTTCTCATAGGAATCCTGTAGCCGGTCATTCTCGCGAATGCGGGAATCCAGTAGCAGGTCATGCCAGTGAACCCGGGAATCCAGTAACAAGTCAAGCCAGTGGATCCGGGAATTCAGTAGCATGTCATTCCCGCGAATGCGGGAATCCAGGGTTGCCGAAGTTTACCCAAGCGCAGCTCGAATTGATTATTTCGCATATCCAATATCTCCGGGCGGAATTGGTTAAATTCAAAATCCAGCAGATGGCTACCGGAAAACAGGTAGAATTAGCGAATCAAGAGTTGGATTATCTAGTCGCTGCAGCTGACCGGGTAACTCCGGTTGATTGGAGTTATATCGCCTGTACCGGGATAAATATTATCGCCTCGATATTGAAACTGGACCCGGTGCAGGGGAAAGAATTATTTCAGCATATTCAGGAGATGCTGAAACAGTTACCGCATCATCCGAAACATCGGATTATTTTCTTACCGGAAGAGAAATCAACTGCACCGGAGAAGGTTAATACCCTTATTCTCACTCCCCCGGAAAAGAGTTCCACCGATACCGAAGTTCAAAATGAAGCTAAAACCTTTATCTAAGGTTCAGGTATCCTAACCGCAAATGGTTTTATCCTGATACTACCGAAAACATATCCTATCTCCAAGTTGAACTTTTGACCATTGGTCAAAAGTTCAACTCGAAACCGCTGTTTTCTTCTAACTATCGATTATTCAATCTGATAAGAGTTTTAAAAAGAAATGCTGCTATCCTAACGAATACTGCGGTAGGGGAAAATCCTGATAAATAGCAGGTACAAAAAACCTAAATCTAACTCAAGCAGCTTGAATTTTATGGAATTTCCATATAATTCTCATTAGAGTCGAGTTTTCGACAACTCGAATTGCATATTTCATCATAAAAATCATTCTCCACCTCAGGCGTATTCAATTTTTATCCAATAGAGAATAATTATTACCATTGATTCTATTATGGTTATCTGATTATGTTGAATTATACGCCATTGGCGTATAATTCAACTTGACTGATTTATGACTCCGAATTATAACCCGAATTGCTCCGACCAATTCGGGTTATAATCCGCTTAATATACCGGCGCAGGAACGAGGCTGTTCCGAACAGCCTCGCTCCAACCCCGGTGATTGCTATCATAGACTAGAAATTTAAAAAAGATAAAATGATTGAATACTTAGAATAATTAACCTTATGTCTTGGGTATTAAGTACAGTAGACCCTTATCTAAAATCACTTTTCTCTTGCCAAAATTCATAAAGAGTTGTAAAATCACAAGGAGAAATTATTACTGGTAAACTAAATAATTATACTATTCTTTTAAGAAGTTAATCGTAGATACGGAGTTGATTATGCTTTCCGCTATAAAAGATATTGGTAATTTAGTTTCTGAAAAATCTTGGACCAATACAAAACTTATAGAAGGGAAAATTATATCCATTTTGATTGACCCTGAGAAGGAATCTTATATGGGTATAGACATCGAAGACTTCGATTCAACAAAAACAAATCTTTATCTTTATAAATCAGGTTCATCTAAAGGTAATGTATCATCTCCATTTTGTCCACTCACTGAACCACAAAAAACATACAAGAAAATTGAAGGATGGATGAAACAATGTGATGATCTAGAAAATATAGTTGATACTGACAAGTTAATCATTGGTAAAATTATTGAGATTCTTAATGCTCAAAAGGGAAAAATTATCGCAGAGCTAGATGCAAAGACCGTAGATATATCTAAAAAGGTCAGTAAATTCCTAACGTTAAAATTAGATGGAAAATATTTAGGTGCATACAAGATATTCGATAAATGTCTAGAACGTTTTGATGAGGTAAAGAAGAAAAGGTCTGCCAGTACAGGAGTGTGTTCTATATGCAGTATATCTGGAAAAGAAGTATCAGGGAAAACAGATGTTTTCAGGTTTTATACCATAGATAAACCAGGATTTATTACAGGTGGTTTTGAAGAGTCAGAGGCATGGAAAAACTATCCTGTTTGTGGAGATTGTAAAACGTTATTGGAAAAAGGGAGACAGTTTATCGATACAAAACTCTTTTTTAAATTTTATGGATTAGGATACAGCTTAATACCTCGCATATTGATTAGTAATAATAATGAGTTGGAAGAAATTCTCGATATTCTATCGGACTCTACTAAGGTAGTTAGTCTAAAAGAGCGGTTAAAAAAGAAGATTACTAATGATGAAAATGAAATCCTAGAATATCTTTCAGAAAAAAAAGATATACTTACACTCAATTTTCTATTCTTACAAAAGCAACAAAGCGCTGAAAGGATTTTGTTGTTAATTGAAGATGTTTTCCCTTCACGGATTAAAAATATCTTCGATGCAAAAGATTATATTGATAAAATCTTTGAAAATGATTTTGAACATGGATTTAATTTTGGTACGATAAGAACATTTTTCTCTAAATCTGATGAAAACAAAAGAGAAAGTGACCTAAATAAATATTTTCTTGAGATAGTAGATAGTGTTTTTAAAGGAAGAAAGCTTAATTTATCATTTCTAACAACATTTCATATGGCTGTTATTAGGAAGGAATTCGTAAGCGACGGATATTTTAGTTTCAGAGTAAAAGATGCATTGATGAACATCCTATTTTTTGAATATCTTAATTTAATAATCTTTAAGGAGGTGGAAATAATGGAAGAAAATATCTTTTCCAGTGTGTTTACTCGTTATGGGAAAACTTTCGGGTCTTCTGCAAAACGGGGGATTTTCTTGTTGGGTAGCCTCACTCAATTGCTTTTACAAAAACAGTGGAGCGATAGAGACGCAAAGCCTTTTATGAAAAAACTTAAAGGGTTAAAGATGGGTGAAAAGGATATAAAAGCACTCTTACCAGAAGTCCAAAATAAGCTCGAAGAATATGATTCCTTTGATAAAGGGAAGAAACAAATTGCATCAGAGATTTCTAATTATTTACTGGATGCAGGTAATGAATGGAAAATGTCTACCGATGAGATAAACTTCTATTTTGCCTGTGGGATGAATTTAGCAGATAAAATAGCTGATATTGTTTATTCAAAAACCAATTAAAGGAGGATGAGTTATGTCAGAATTAGTTAAAAACCGTTCTGAGATTTTGTTTCTATACGATGTAAAAGATGCCAATCCTAATGGCGACCCAGTTGACGAAAATAAGCCGCGTATTGATGAGGAAACGGGAATGAATATTGTAACTGATGTAAGGTTGAAAAGAACCATTAGGGATTATTTGTTTGAATATAAAAAGAAAGATGTTTTTGTTCGAGAAATAAGGGATGACAAAGGTAATTTAAAAACAAAAGAGGATAGATTGAAAGATTTCGATAATGATCCACAAAAAGTAATTCAAAATTGTCTCGATATAAGGCTTTTCGGCGCTACAACTGCAGTGGAAGATAAGACCATGGCGCTGACAGGTCCAGTTCAATTTAAATATGGAAGATCGTTGCATAAGGTTGACCTAACCTATGTAAAAGGTACCACAGTTATGCCTTCAGGTGCGGAAAGAAAACAAGGGACTTTTACGGAAAGATATATCCTACCATATTCGCTGATTGCTTTTTATGGTGTAGTAAATGAAAACGCTGCTCAACAGCAAGGTATTCAGCTTCTGGAAGAAGATATTTCTTTGATGCTTGAAGGAATCTGGAATGGTACAAAAAACCTCATCTCCGGCTCTAAATTCGGGCAAATGCCAAGACTGCTTATACAGGTAATATATAAAACAGGAAATTTCTATATCGGAGAACTTGACCGACGAATAGCTCTACAAACGGACAAAAATCACGAAGCTATCCGTGATATTTCAGAGGTTACAATAAATATCTCAAATCTTGTTAAAACGTTAAAAGACTATAAAGATAAAATTGAGAAAATAAGAGTAAAAACAGATGAAAAGATTGTTTATTTCAAAGATGGTCAGAAGGTTCTTTTAAGTGATGCCTTAAAACCCATATCTGTGGAAGATATTATTTTTTAAAAAGGGGATATCATGAAAATTTTGGTTTTTGATATCTGGGGCGACCTTGGACATTTCCGAAAGTTCTATACTACTACTTCGCCCCTTAGTTTTTCATTTCCGCCACCATCTTCT
>JBHGBB010000136.1:0-10731 GCA_041946755.1 bacterium
AAGGGGTTCTGGCGCATGAATTAGCCCATGTCAAGAACCGGGATATGCTGATCGGGACTATCGCTGCGGGTATGGCCGGTGCAATTATGATGATCGCCAGAATGGCGCAATTTGCCGCGATGTTCGGTGGCTTCGGCGGCCGAGATGATCGCGAAGGGAGTAATCCTATTGCCTTATTAGCCATGGCGATCCTAGGGTCGGTTGCGGCGGTAATGGTGCAGATGTGGATATCCAGAACTCGCGAATATCAAGCTGACGCCAGCGGCGCGAAAATCGCCCGAAATGCTGATGGTTTGGCAAACGCATTATCGAAATTAGAGCAGGGAGCCAAACTGATGCCGATGGATGCAGCGCCGGCAACTGCGCATTTATTTATTGTCAATCCGTTGTCAGGTAGATCTTTCCTAACCTTATTTTCAACCCATCCACCGATTGCAGAACGAGTTAAACGGCTGAAAGCAATGTCGTTGACCGAACTTATCGGTGCGATAAAATAAAAAAACTATATTTATTTGAATAAAATCGACAGTTAGGGTGTTATATAATAGGTAACGGTTACTTGTTGTATAGTTTCATCTGGATTGGTTGTATGGTTTAGCAATAAACCATACAACTTTTTTTTCGATATAACGATAAAACCAAGCAATAAAGGGAGGTAGAAAATAGTCAACGAAAAAAGGAAGTTAACCAGGATTAAATTTTCCGGTTATCAGTATGGTAAATAGAATCAATTGAATAAATCAAATTTAATGATTTTACGTTTAGGAGGAAACCTATGCGGAATATAACACTTCGGAATCTACCCCAACTTAGTTTTGTTTGTTTATTTACAACAGTGATTTTTATATCGCTGTTAATCTTTCTACCGATAGCAATGCCCTCGTTACATTCAGCGGAAAAGCCGGTTAAATCCGATGAATCATATTTAGCTGCGGCGGAAGGATTAGAAAAAGCTTTTATCGAAGTAGCGAAAAAAGTTAAACCGGCGGTGGTGAATATCAGCACCGAGAAAACCGTTACCCGGAACGTTTCTCCATTCGGATTCAATCCTTTCGGAGACGATGATTTCTTCAAACAATTCGAACCGTTTTTCCGCCGGTCGATGCCACCGGATGTCCAGAAACAGATTCAAAGTAGTCTCGGTTCCGGAGTTATCGTTCGGGAAGATGGGTATATTTTAACCAATAATCATATGGTTGAAGGACTTGATCCAGAAAAAGACAAAATCACGGTTACTCTTGGCGACGGTCGGAAATTCACCAAAGTTAAAGTTATTGGGAAAGACCCGAATACCGATGTCGCAGTGATTAAAGTTGAAGGCGAGAATCTACCGACGGCGAAACTAGGCGATTCCAGCCAGGTCCAGGTCGGACAGATAGTGATTGCGATCGGAAATCCGTTTGGTTTAAATGAATCGGTTACCCAAGGCATTGTTAGTGCACTTGGCCGATCAATTGGACTAACGCAATATGAGGATTATATTCAAACTGATGCATCGATCAATCCGGGGAATAGCGGTGGTCCATTAGTCAATCTCCATGGAGAAGTTATCGGAATCAACGCTGCAATATCTACTGGTGGCGCACAACAGAGTGCCGGAGTGGGATTTGCAATCCCGGTAAATTTAGCGAAACGGATTATGGGCGATCTGATTGAAACCGGTAAAGTCGTACGCGGTTGGCTCGGAGTCCAGTTGCAAGAGTTAACTCCCGAGTTAGCGAAATCGTTCGGATTAAGCGATAAAAAAGGTGCCTTAATCGCCAGTGTATTTGAAGGACCGGCGAAAGATGCCGGAATCGAGTCCGGTGATGTAATCGTCGAATTCAATGGCGTCCCGGTAAATTCAAGCTCTGAATTGCGGAATCTGGTGGCCCAAGCGAAAGTAAACGATAAAGTACCGGTAAAATTAATCCGCAAAGGGAAAGAGAAAACGGTTACCGTTAAAATCGCTGAGCGGACTGAAGAAGTAGAAAAATTAGCTGGTAGTACCACTCCTGGAAGCGCTGATACCGTAACCAAATGGGGCATAACGGCGCAAACGATGACGAAAGATTTAGCGGATAAATTAAAGATCGGATTTGTTGAAGGATTGCTGATAACCGAAATTAAACCGAATTCGTTTGCCGATAATGCTGGGTTAATGAAAAATGATATTATCCTGAAACTGAATGATACCCCGGTGAAAGATATTAAATCATTCAATGATACGGTTAAAGATATCAAGCCGGGAGATAGTGTTATGTTCTATGTGAAACGCGGAGATGGATTTATGTTTTCACTGGTGCAGATACCGGTTGAGAAAAAAGAAGAGAAAAAAGAAGAAAAGAAGTAACGAAAAACCTCTATAACAAAGAGTCGTTGAGTTTATAAAGAGAAACCCCGTTAGTAATCCTCCACCAACTAACGGGGTTTTTTAGTTTTTCTATCTCAGCAATAAAAAACCTACTAAACAGCAATAAAGCAATATATAGCTAGCTCTCAGAAACCATTTTTTCTTGATTTCCAATTCATAGACGAAGAGCGGTAATAGTATAATTGCGATACCAAGCTTTTTCAACATATTAAATCCTATGTCGATGGTGTAGCTTAGCATGAATAAAATAAAAAAGATCAATAAGCCAATCAGAATATAAATCGTTTGCAGTCCTTTGCGGTCTTTTTCATGGTAGGCATAAATGATTAAAACTATTGTCCATATGACTATGATACATGGAATTAGATATTCAAGCATATAAAAATACTAGCCACAATTTATATCTTATGTATAATGATAAATATTGTGGCTAGTATAATTCAAATTACAGTCCGATAAGTGCCTGGTACCTGGCATTTATTCAGTCGCACCGGCAATGGCGAGCATTTTTACAATATCACTAGCCCCGCGATCTTTAGCGAATTTCATCGCGGTTTTCTTGCCGGTGTTCCAAATAGTAACATCTGCTTTATTTGCTATAAGAGACTTAACGGTATCGGCTTTCCCCTCTTTCGCTGCATACATCAATGCCGTGTTACCCCAATCGTTCTGTTGATTAATATTTGCACCTTTTAATAAGAGCGCTTCGCACGCTTTGGTTTGACCATATTCTGCTGCATACATCAAGGGAGTAGACCCGAACTTATCAGCCGAATTTGGGTTTACTTTAAAGCTTAATAGCGTCTGAATAGCGTCAACCTGTCCTTTTTTCGCTGCTAAATGCAGTGCTGTTTCATTTTGCGGTCCTTTTAATTCCGAATTAGTTTTTTTGTTCTGCAATAGGGATTTGCATATTGCTGCATTATTACCTTGAGCTGCGATCATTAGTGCGGAATATCCAGCTTGATTCTTGGTATTGGGGTCCATATCGGTAATCATAAACAAATCAATTGCAATCTTATTTCCTTCAGAAACCGCTTTGATAAATCCTTTCGGACTAAATTCCAAATCCATCTGGAGCAACTCTGATTTCGCTCGTTCAGGGCTTTTCCCACAGGATATCATGATAACAACGAAGATTACCATTAAGCCGATTAACCATACTTTTTTCGATTGCATAGTATTATTCTCCTTGATTTATTATAAGTTAAATGAATCTTTATTTTAGCTCTCTTTTCTTTTTTGGTCAAGTAAAAATAATAGAATCAAAAACAAATCCAGTTTCATTTTGAATTTGAATTGTATTTGGTTTCAAATCAGTATATGGTATAATGAATAAACTATTAAGATATTATTATGACTCCGCAAGCGATAATCAAGAAAATAAAAGAGCCGTTTGTTAAGATTATTAAGGTTTCATTACGTACCAAACTCATGATTGCATTTTTCTTAACGGTAATCATCTGTTTAGTGGTGGTATTTACCGTGGCATTACGAGTTATCAATAATCGGTTTGATGAAATGGCAAAAGAACGAATTACCGATGCGGTGCATAGTATCGCAAAAGAGTTGGCAAATACCGGAGAAGAAGCGAGCGGTAAACTCGAGAAAATCGCGCAAATATCTGAACTGAAACGGAAAATGCTGGTTAAATATGGGACTTCTGGAATCGATTATCTTGGATTATCAAACCAACTGATCGATTTAATGCGATCTACTGGTTTGGATATACTGGAAATAACTGATTTAAACGGAACGGTACTCGCATCCGCACATGAAACCGGTCAAATAGGATTGATTAAGCCGATTGACACTTTGATGCAAACTGCGTTAACCGGTAGAAATGCAAAAGGGATTTGTGTTGAAACGCTTATTTCCGGAAATTATCTCGTATTAAAATCGAGTGTACCGATATATTATAAAGACGAAATTATTGGCGTTCTCACCGGTGGATACTTGATTAATAAAGAGTTCTTGCAGAAATTGAAACGAGTCAGTGCAGTAGAGCTCGGATTAGTTCGAGGAAATAATCTAGAGCTGAGTACTATCGTTGATTCACAAGGGAAGCCAGTATCGCAACTGCAGTTAGGTCCTGAATTCTTAAGTGCCATCCGATCATCAAAAACACCGCTGATTAAGAGGATAACACTCAATCAGACTGAATTCAGCATTGGCGGCATGCCATTACTAACAGAGAAAAAATCAATTGGAATTCTTCTCGTTGCTGTTTCACAAGAGAAATTACAGCAGACGGTAGCGGAATTGCGCCGAATATTTATCGAATTTGGCGTTATTGGGATGATCTTTTCGCTTTTAGTCGCCTTCTTTATTTCGAGGAGAATTACCGCACCGATTGAAAAACTGGTTGATAGCGCAGTGGCAATATCCCGTGGTGATTTCGATCAACAGGTACCGGTAACCAGTAAAGACGAATTAGGAATGTTAGTTTCTTCTTTCAATTATATGGCCAAAGAACTTAAAGAGAATCAGGTGAAATTGATTGCTGCAATGCGGTTAGCTGAATGGCAGGAAGTAGCACGCCGCATCGCGCATGAAATTAAAAATCCTTTAACTCCAATCCAGTTATCGATTCAGAACCTCCAAAAGAGTCATAGCCAGACGAAAGATGATTTTGATGAAGTATTCCAGGAATCAGCTCAGACGATCTTAGAAGAAGTCGAAAATCTGCGGAAAATCGTCAACTCATTTACCGAGTTTGCCAAAATGCCGAAACCAATGCGGGAATGGATTGAATTGCCGGAAGTACTTGATAGTACTATAACGCTCTATGCCAGCGGACAAGAAAATATAAAGTTTGAAACTACTATCACCAGTCAAATACCGAGAATTAATGCTGATCCGGAACAATTACGTCGTGCATTCTCGAACCTTATAAAGAACGCCATCGATGCGATGCCCAACGGTGGGAAACTGACCATTTCGATTGCTACCGCCACTTTAAAAGAAGAACCGGCAATCCAGGTTTCGTTCGCTGATACCGGAGAAGGAATGACTAAAGAAACGATCGATAAATTATATCTCCCTTATTTTTCGACGAAAAAGAAAGGTACCGGGCTTGGCCTTTCGATGGTTGACCGTATCATTTCAGATCATGGTGGTACGATCGATGTAAAAAGTGAAATTAATAAAGGGAGTATATTCACCATTGTTATACCTGTCAATAATGAAGAAGTCTCAGAAATAGAAAAGTAAAAATCGAGTGCCCTATATCAAATATCCCGATATTGAAGAATAACCGCATATATGTATTATAAATGTATAATCATTGGTTTATATTTAATTATAAATAGTACGATAATAATTGGTTGTGTAGATTCTCAGAGAACGAAAGATAAAACATTACTAACTGCTATTGAAGATGGCGATCTTACTAAAGTAAAAAGTTCACTAGCTAAAGGTGCCAAACTTACTGCCAGAGATGATAGAAATTATACGACGTTAATGGTAGCTGTTGAATATGAACATAAAGATATCGTTAAGTATTTACTAGACAAAAATATCGAGATAAATTCGAAAGATAAAGAAGGTTGGACTGCATTAATGTTAGCCGTAGATAATGAATCAATTCCGATCGTTAAGATGCTGCTTGATAAAGGAGCGCAAGTAAATATAAAAGGACCGGATGGTTGGACGGCACTCCATTTTGCCGCTTCATACAACAATGTTGATATTGTTCTAGACTTATTGGATAAGGGTGCTCGTATTAATGCCCAAGACACTACCGGTTGGACGCCCTTAATGTTAGCTGCTTGCGACGGATACACACCACTCGTACGAATATTGTTGGTGAGTGGAGCAAACGTTAATATGAAAAATAAAGATGAAGATACCGCGCTCTCTTTGGCTAAAGATAATGAGCAGATTGACACGGTGAGAGTATTGAAAGAAGCTGGAGCGAAGGAATAAGCATCGATCGATTTTCATGTGGCTCTGCTAAATGAGGTTATTATTTAACCATTACGAAATTATCATTATTTCACCAATAAACTATTATACACCTATTTACTTATGCCATTTTGTCCCAAATGTAAAGCTGAATATGAAGCTGGTATAACGCAATGTTCGGATTGCCAGATACCGTTAGTTAATCAATTATTGCAATGCGGTAAAGATGAATTACGTGAAACCGGTATGGTCCAATTATTAACGGTGCCGAATGATATTGAGGCGGTAATGATATGTGAATTGCTTAAACAAGCTAGAATAGAAGCGACTATACGGTCTGGTACGATGTCAGGACTTGTCAAGGTTTCCAGCGATCAAACGGCAGCGTCATATTGGTGGAGTGAAATTCTGGTTCTAGATATAGATTATCAAACGGCAAAAGGGATAGTTGATGAATATCTAAGATCGATTAATAATCAACATAAAGAATAATAAAAACTACCACGAAAACACGAAATAGACAAGTCAGGAAATAGACTTATTATAAATCGTGGTTTTGTGATTTCCTGATAAGAACTTAGGAGTTAATTATGTTTTGTCCGAAATGTAAGGCAGAATATGTACCGGGAGTGATCCAATGCTCGGATTGTCAGATACCATTAGTTGCGGAATTGCCAATAGATAAAGATGAACCAATCCCGCGTGCAAACCTTGTTTCAGTGATTCATGTCGCAAATGAAGAGGAAGCAGTATTCTATTGCGAGATGCTGAAACGAATGGGGATCAACGCTACTTTCCGATCGTTAACTATTCCCGCGTATGATGGAATTACCGAAGCGACTCCATATTGGGGTGAAGTGCTGGTTCTTGATGAAGATGCAGAATCAGCCGACCAGGTAGTAGTAGACTATTTGAAAACACTCGATACCCAAGAAAAAGAAGAGGGAGTATAGAAATGATAAATTGAGCATTTAGCATTATAAATTTAATATTTACCATGCTAAATAGATAATTTGAAATGAGTGGTTAACTATGCCGTTTTGTCCGAAATGTAAAGCTGAATTTGTAGCTGGGATTAGGAAATGTTCTGATTGCGATATTCCGCTGGTTTATGCATTATCTTCTGAACCTGATCAAAAAGATGATAGTAATACTCCGATTCATCAGGTAAAAGGAACCGAGGTAGAATCAGCATTAGTCCATTTATGTACCGTAAATAATGAAATAGAAGCTATTATCCTACGCGATTTGTTAGAAGAAGCAGGTATAGAATCAAGTTGTCAAGATAATTCATTTATTCATTATCTATATCCAAGATTGGTTGGACAAGAACATAATAATATCGGTAGGAATGATGTTATGGTGCTGGATAAAGATTATAAAGCAGCCAAACAAATTGCTGAAGATTACTTTAAAAGTATCGAAACTCGGGAAAAAGAAGAGAAATCAGAAGAAGAAAGGTAGCACCCGATGTGAATTGATATATGAATCTCGATTGGGTTACGGCTTGGTTGAAAAACTATATACGGCGCGAGATTCGATGCAGAATAATTTTGGGATTCCTAGCATTCATCAGTGGCTTGGTTATTCTAACGATAACCTGGGCAATCAGTGATATCATTGGTGCAAATATCATTCTTCGATTCAATCTCGGCCCGCCGTGGTGGTGTCATCTTATCGCAGCTCTATTCATTTTGCTATTATTCTGGGGTAATGCAAAAACCAGCCGGGAATATTTATCGCAATATAGATTTGTTTCCGGAACCACTTCGGATAATATCGTCGCTTATGGTGCGAATATCAATCCATTAGCCCCGGAAACGATCGGGACCTTTACCAAAATCATGGCAACGATTTTATTCATCGGCCCCAGTTTAATCGTAGCTGCATATCGCATGTATCGTCGAGCAGGTCGGTTGTATCGGCTGGATATTCAATCATGCGTTAAAATATTGGCTTTGCTTGAGACGGCAAATAATAAAATGTCGTATCAGAGTATTATTGATTCGGTCCCAGAGATAGATGTATCGCGAGTATTTACTCAACTCCATGAAATTGATGGCGTATTGTTTCTAGAAAAAGAGCCTGCCGGATTGGTGCTGAGTGAAGATTTAAAAGCCGATTTAAGAAAACTACTATAAGAAGAAGATTACCACGAAGGGACGAAAGGTCGAAATCACGAAATAACCCCCAAAATGCTTCTTTTTTTCATGCTTTAATATCATCGTGGTATCATGGAAAGTATTTATGGTGTTAGTTCAGTAAACTTCTGCATCTCTTGCGTAGCGAGTTCTTCTTTTCCTTGCGTCGAATAAATCTGGGCGAGTTGATAATGATATCCCGGTTTAGTAGGGTAGTTGGCAATTGCTGCCCGGCATTGTTGTTCAGCGTCAATAAATCTGCCTACCTGTAAATAAGCGGCAGCTAAATCCGACCGATAGTAGGCGGTATATGGATTTAGATGTACCGTTATTTCTAACTCTGTAATCCCTTGTTCGGTTTGCTTTAATTGTAACAACGTATTTCCAAGATGCTGGTGATATTCTGAATTGGATGGCTCGCAAACGACTGCAGCTTTATATCCCGCAGCCGCTGGAATTAAATTATCGGTCTGAAGTTGAACTAAAGCCGCATTGAAATATATCTGGCCGAGATAAGAAATGAATATTGCAAAATACCAGACGATAGCTAAAATAAGTACGATGATACTTAAAGAAACTAATCGAGAAAAAGATAGTTTCGGTCTAATCGGTTCCGGTATGGGTTCAGGCGCAACTTCGGATTCGGTAGTAGGAATCGACACCGGGATAATCGGTTCCGGCTCTTTAACTCCGCTGGCAATGAATATTCCGATTAAGAAACAAAACAGATAATATAGTTCCGGTACATAATATCCATATCCGAAAAATCCATCGATGATAAATGCGATAATCCCGCCGAAAATCGCGAGACTAAACCCATATTCCGGATGCGTAGCCAGGTGTCGATATCGGGTAATAGCGCTATAAAATAATGCAATTATTAATCCGAGTAATCCAATCAAACCCAGCATCCCCTGTTCAACCCAGACTTGCAGGAATAAGTTATGGACATATTTCGATTCGCCGATACCGACCGGCTTATATTTCCCATACCGTATCCCAAAGCTACCAATGCCAGTGCCAATAACTGGATGGTCGATAATCATCTGTTTAGCCATCGACCAATAATGGAGGCGTTCGTTAACCGTGCTGCTGGGGGTATAGATTCGCGCTGAGATCGATTCCGATTTTTCAGATTGTATATCCGATTTGGCTATTTTTGAAGAGATGGCAAAGAGTAGCATAGCGAGAAGAATAATGCCGATAATCCAATATAGCGATTGGATTTTAAATAGCTTTTTGCATATCAGTATAAGCGGGATTAGTCCGCAGCTGGTACAGATTATCCCACCGCGAGAATAGGTAAAAATCAGTGCGGTAATGATAATGGCGCTGCTAATTAGATAAAGAATTTTCAAAAATATCTGTTTCTCTTGTAGAAGATAGAATATCGAAATCGGTAAAATCATTGCCAGGAATACTGCATATACATTAGGATTGCCGAACGAACCGATAATCCGGTGGGTTTGGAGTGCATGCAGGATACCGCTATAATACTGGGAATTTACCAATTCCGGATTCTGGGTCATCAGTCGAATCGTATAATTGAATCCATAAACATATTGGTATATTCCTAATCCAGCCTGAATAACTCCGAGAATAATCAGGCCGATTCCAATAATATCTTGGCCGGTATATCGAGAGAAAATAGGTTTTGTAATCGGTTGTTTTTTATAGAGCCAGTAGATGATAAATCCGATAAGCAGAATAAACCAACCATGCCAACTGGCGTTGCGATAATAAGCAACGAAAAATGAGATGAGGCTTAAGAGAATATAAATTAAAAAAGTTGCCGTTATCGCAGCCGATTTCGTCGGTTTAAATTTATCGGCAGTCGGGGTGATCATTATCGCCAAACAGACGAATACCATGCTTTGCAAGATAACCGTTGACCAAGGATGAATAGCTGAAGGAAAGAAAACACTTATCGCGAGAAAAATAAAGAGTAACGATGGTATCATGCAAAACTCGATTATGGCGATTCGGTTTCCGGTATCGATTCAGAAGAAACCGGTTCTGCCGGAGAAGTATCAGCTACAGGTTCAGTCGATTGTGTCGGTTCGGATTGCGTTTGGGTGAATAGATCGATACCGATTTCTGTCGGTCGCGGCGTGATATCGGATTCAGGAACGACTTCTTCGATAGTCGGTAAATCGCTGAGATTCCGCAATCCGAAATGGTCTAAGAATTCCGGGGTAGTACCATAGAGTAGGGGGCGGCCGACAACTTCTTTTCGTCCGGTAACCCGAATCAATTTCTTCTCTAGCAAGGTTTGAACGACTCCACCGGAGTCGACACCGCGGATGGATTCGATTTCTGCCCGCATTACCG
>JBHGBB010000137.1:0-10633 GCA_041946755.1 bacterium
GAGTTAATCAGATTCCCTATTAGGGAATCTAATTTCTCAAACCCAAATCCGAGACCGGAATAGCAAACCCTCCATTGGATGGTTTGCTTTTGGATATACTAAATAATTTGTTGTCTTGCTTGCAGAGAATACCGAAAGAGACTATAATTCCAAGTATAAAATTCAAACATTTAAATAGAGGTATGGTAATGAAACTAACCATTCGATTAACTCCGCTAAATATTGTTGTAATATTGGTTACTTTATTTTCTTGGCTATTATACGAATCCTCCTTTGCCGGGGTATTGGCTTATTCTACCTATTTAGGTAGTGGAGTTGGTTATAGTATAGCTGTTGATGGTTCTAGGAGCGTTTATATTACAGGGGAGACTTATTCTTCTTCTTTTCCGACCACATTGGGTGCGTTCGATACTTCATATAATGGAAATGGAGATATTTTTGTGACTAAATTAAATGCTAGTGGAACCGCGTTGGTCTATTCGACTTTATTAGGTGGTAGCGGTGAGGATTATAGTTATGGTATCGCTGTTGATAGCTCAGGAAACGCTTATATTACCGGACAGTCTTCTCCTGGTTTTCCGACTACTCCCGGTGCGTTCGATACTACGTATCATGGTGTTTTTGTAACCAAAGTCGATTCGACTGGAACTACATTAGTATATTCGACTTACTTGGGTAATGGCGTTGGTTATAGTATCGCCGTTGATGGTTCGGGAAACGCTTATATTACCGGATATACTTCTTCAACTGATTTTCCGACCACACCCGGTGCATTAGATACTTCATCTAATAGTTCTGCACCATATTGGGCTCCTGATGGTTTTGTAACCAAGCTCAATCCCAGTGGAACCGCGTTAGTTTATTCGACCTTTTTAGGTGGTGGAGGTGGGGAAGAAGCTTGGGGTATTGCTATTGATGCCTCGGGAAACACCTATATTACCGGATATACTTCTACTGATTTTCCGACCACGCCCAGTGCATTTGATACCTCATCTCATGGTGGCGTAGAAGGTTTTGTGAGCAAACTGAATACGAGCGGAACCGCATTAGTCTATTCGACTTACTTGGGTGGAGGAGCCGATGATGCCGGTAGGGGTATTGCTGTTGATGGCTCAGGAAATGCCTATATAGCTGGAGCTACCAATTCTACTGATTATCCGACCACGACCGATGCATTCGATACCTCATTGAATGGCGGATCTTATGATGTTTTTGTGACCAAACTAAATTCGAGCGGAACTGCGTTAATCTATTCGACCTACTTGGGTGGTGAAAGTGATGATTGGAGTTATGGTATCGCCGTTGATGATTTTGGAAACACTTATATTAATGGAAAAACGCAATCTACCAATTTCCCTACAACGCTTGGTGCTTTCGATATTTCATATAATGGGGGTGGTTCTTCATCCGGTGGTGATATTTTTGTGAGTCAAGTCAACGCCAGCGGAACTGCATTATTATATTCGACCTACTTAGGTGGTTATGATGATGATTGGAGTTATGGTATTGCTATGGATGGTTCAGAAAATGGCTATATTACTGGATATACTAGTTCTTCAAATTTTCCGACCACACCGAGTGCATTTAGTACTATATTTAATGGGCCTATGGAAGCTTTTGTAAGTAAGATATATTTAGGTCCATTATCCGTAGATGGATGGTTGCGCTACGATGAATAACGAAAAAGACGAATTAATCAGATTAAGAGCCATAAAAAAAATCGAAGCTTTCCAATTAGCTTAACTTACACAACCCAGGAACGAGAGTAAGGAAGAGTAGCATTTTATCGTCGAATTCGCTAAATCCAGCGGAAATCTGATGAATATGGCGAATATAGGAATAACAGATTTCGATAAAATCATTTTCGGTAGAATAAATTATAGCACTGCCACCTCTCAATTCAAATTGCATAAAGAGTTCTATACTAGCATGGCGAAAACTGTTATCACCTTCTGCAAGAAAAACCATATCGCTTATCATATAAAACAAGGTACCCAGAGTTAATATAAAATTCAAATAATCATTTGCCAAACCAGCGCAATCTGCGATACACTCTAGCCAGAATTTTCTTACCTTCAAATCAAAACATATCGCTACATATTAGGAGGAGCAATATATGCGACTCTCGGATATTGTTTTCTTAATGTTGAGTATCATCTTCTCTTGTTTCCTATTCCCCTTAAGTTTCGCCGGTGAACTGGTTTATTCAACTTATATCGGTGGTAGCAATGAAGATTATGGATATAATTTAGCCATCGATACTTTCGGAAATGTTTATATTACCGGGTATACGATGTCAACCGATTTCCCGGTTACTGCCGGTGCTTATGATACCAGTACGAATGGCGATGCGGATGTATATATCGCGAAGCTGAATTCGACCGGTACCGCATTACTCTATGCTACTTATCTCGGTGGAAGTAATGCTGATGAAGCGTTAGGAATCGCAGTAGATTCGGCTGGGAATGTATATATTACCGGAGATACCAATTCGCTTGATTTCCCAACCACCCCCGGCGCGTTCGCTACTTCATATCGTGGGTATGGCGATGCGTTCATTACAAAATTGAATCCGACCGGCTCGGCCTTAGTCTATTCAACTTATTTTGGTGGGAGTAATGGTTATGAAGTCGGACAAATTATCGCCATCGATGCAGCCGGAAATGCATTTATTACGGGAAATACCGATGCACTCGATTTCCCGACCACTGCCGGTGCATTTGATACTACATATAACGGCGGTGCCTATGATGCATATATCAGCAAGCTGAATCCTACCGGTACCGGCTTAGTTTATTCGACCTATGTTGGCGGGACAAATACCGATTATGGTCGTAGTCTCGCAATTGATGCCGAAGGAAACGCATATCTGGTCGGAGAAACAGAGTCACCCGATTTTCCGATTACTGCCGGTGCGTTCGATACTACTTATAACGGTTTATTAGATATTTATATCACCAAACTGAATTCGGATGGTACCGCGTTAGTATATTCAACGTATCTAGGCACCGCAGTGCAAGAGCATATTTCGGATATCGCAATTGATGGTTCAGGAAATGCTTATCTATCTGGATATACCAATTCAACGGTATTCCCGACCACACCTGGTGCGTTCGATACCACCTATAACGATGGCGGTGATATTTATATAACCAAACTTAATCCTACCGGTTCGGGTTTAATTTATTCAACCTATCTTGGCGGTAGCGGATTCGAAAATGGCTTAAGTATCGCGGTCAATGGTTCAGGGAATGTCTATCTAACTGGACAAACCATATCACTCGATTTTCCGACTACGGTCGGTGCGTTCGATACCTCATTTAACGGAGTACAAGATGCATTTATCCTGCAGCTCAATTCCGCCGGCTCGGGCTTGTTATATTCGTCGTATCTCGGCGGTAATGACAATGAATATGGGCATGGGATCGCAGTCGATGAACAAGGCAATACTTATGTCGGCGGAGAGACATATTCATCCGACTTTCCGACGACTACCAGTGCTTACGATAGAATATTTCATGGTATCCATGATGTATACATCACCAAATTCTATTTAACCCCATTATTAGTAGAAAATTGGTTGCACTACGAGGATAAATAACGGTTACCGTTCTCCATAAAAATCTTCCCGAGGGAAAAAGACTTGACCAGTAGTTAAAAGAGCGGTACAATTACAAGGACAAAATTAACTGATTGATAAGGAGAAAATCTTGTGCCGGAGAATAATAATGATAACCAAGATAAATCGGTAGATCGCGATTTTCGACTCGATTCAGTACTTAAACGGCTTGAGAAATTAGAAGCAGAAGTAACCCAACTGAAAAATGTTATCTATCAATCCAAACCGCCGGTAAGACCAGTAACACCGCAACCTCAACCACAACAGCAACCGCCATCCCGCGTTGCAGTGCAACCCACGGTACCTAAACCGCAAATAGCGATGCCTACTATTCCAAAAACGTCTATTGAAAGCGCGATCGGTACCAAATGGATTGGTCGGATAGGTATGGTCGCATTAGTTTTCGGGATCGCCTTTTTCCTAAAACATGCGTTCGATAGCCGGTGGATTGGTGAAACCGGTAGAATCATTATCGGGATTATTATTGGGCTCATCTGTCTCGGTATCGGAGAATATTATCAGAAGAAAAAGAGCTGGAAAATCTATGGCCAGATATTTTCCGGCGGCGGGTTAGCCATCCTCTATTTTTCGATTTATGCCGCGTTCGCATTCTACCATCTAATTTCGCAGGAATTAGCGTTTGCTGTGCTGATTGCGATTACTACTACCGGAATAACCTTATCGATTCGATATAATGCCATCTCGATCGTCGTTCTGGGTATCCTGGGTGGATTCCTAACTCCGATAATGCTATCTACCGGGGAGAATCGGCCGATAACTCTGTTTGCTTATATCTTGCTGCTTGATACCGGAATCATCGCAGTGGAATACTTCAAAAAATGGCGGTCGTTAGGACTCGCTTCACTGGTATGCACTATCTTGATGTATATCGCCTGGCATGAGAAATTTTATACCCATGACCAGATGGGATTAGCGTTTATTATCACCACGATTTTCTTCCTGTTTTATACCCTTTATACCCTATTATTTAGTTCGAAACAGGGAGCTGATTCTACTGATGTATATATCATAGTTTTTATCGCCATGTTTTATTTCTTTACATTCATCGTGCAGAACGATGCGGCTAATAACTGGAACTTTAAATGGTTTGTTCTGGGTTTAGCAGTGGCCCAAATCCTGTTCGCCTGGATATCGCGATTATTGAACCGGAATCATATTTTAACCCATAGTTTTACTGGGGTATCGGTAGTATTAACCGTAATCGCCGCATTTGTAGTCTTCGAAAAACAATGGATTTCTGCTGCCTTGGCTACCGAAATGCTGGTGTTTGCTTATCTCGGTATCCGACTCGATAAAATACTGCTCCGGGTAGTCGCATATATCCTGAGCCTCATGGTTTTCGTAAGGTTCTTTATCGAAGTCAGCCCGGAACTCGGGCCGTTCGACCAACTAACTCTGATTGTCAATAGTAGATTTCTCATCTGCGGATTTATTATCGCCAGCTATTATCTCATGCTCTATTTATTTGCCCGGAAAAAGGAAATGTTTAAATTATTGGAAATTGGCGTTGCACCAACTGCGTTAGTTCTATCCCAACTATTTTCGGTAATCCTTTTATCCGTGGAATTCTATGATTTCTATCAAGCACCGGCCTCGGAACAATATCGGGCATTCGCCGAATTCTCCAATGCCGGGCAATTGGCATTATCGCTGATCTGGGTAATCTATGCTTCGATACTTACCGGGGTCGGAATATATCGAAAAAGCAGTATGCTCCGGCTGTTAGGGATTCTCCTGATTGGGATAACGGTGGCGAAAGTCTTCTTATTCGATCTATCGGCCTTGAAAACGATATATCGAATCGTATCATTTGTTATCCTCGGATTAATGCTACTCATCGTTTCTTATTTCTATAACCGGTTCAAGCATTATATTTTTGGAGAAGATAAACATGAATAGAACATTCGGGTATATCTCATTATTCATAGTATGGTTAATTTTATTTACTTCTCTAGTCCAAGCAGAGTTCGATGAACGATATTGGGAACGGTATGCCGAAATCGAGATACCAAATGTAGACCCGTTACCTCCATTGGCCGGGATATCGTTAGACCCATGGTTGTTTGAAGGGGTTACTCCAATCAATTCGATGTCGGATTTAAGGATATTGACCGACACCAAAGTAGAAGTACCATATCAAATTGTAACCCGAGATCGAGTAACGAAAACTGAAGAATTGCCGGTAAAAATGCTGAATTTATCGGTAACGAAGAACAACGATACTGAGTTTGAAGGATATATCGATAAATCACAGATAATTTATAATGAAATTGAGATACTTACTCCAGCCGAAAACTTTTATCGCCAAGTACAGATTTTCGGTGGTATGGAAAAAAACACTTGGAAGTTGCTCCGCCGGAATGCAGTTATCTTTAACTATCACCGAGAAGAGTCTATCCAACATATAAAAGTGTCTATTCCCGACTCGAATTTTAAATATCTGGGTGTTAGAATCGTTAATAATACCGAGAAACCGTTGAAAATCTCCGGATTAAAGGTATATTATCAACAAACCGAACCGGGAATAGAAATTCCGGTAAACCTCTGGATTGAAAAGATAGAAGAGAATAAGCAAGAGCGGGAGAGTATCGTTTTCCTGAACCAGAACACTTATTTCCCGGCAAGAAAAATCAAACTTGAAACTCTGGATACAAATTTCCAAAGAAGAGTAGAAGTTTATATCAAACAAGGTGGGGTAGAAGATTGGCAGAAACTTACCGAAACCGTAATCTATAATTTCGACACTGATAAGATAAAAGCAGCTAATCTGGAACTCTATCTACCGGAAGTATATACCCAAAAAATGAAATTGGTAATTAAGAATTACGATAGTCCGCCGATTAGAATCAGTAATGTTATTGGGTCAAGTTATCGGAGTGACCTGATATTCAAAATCGATAAGCGGCAGAAATATTTTCTATTCTGGGGTAATCCGGATGCGCATACTCCCCATTATGATATTGCGGAACTTATCACCCGACATGGGATAAATGATATCCCGATATATCCGCTCGGGATCCAGAAGAAAAACACCGGGTTTATCGGTTTAAAACAGCGGCTGCCATTCACCGAACGATATAAACATATTTTATATGGAATCGTTATCCTTGTTATCTTCGGACTGGTTATTCTACAATATTCTGTAAAATCCTTTTTAATAAAACAATTACCAAAATCGAGAACAACACCAGGTATACAATGTGGGGCTTGACGGTTAATAGGATCAGGAAAATCCCAGCGATATAATCTTTCCCTTTTATCATCGCGAATATAAAGCCAGCTAAACCAATAAAAACTAATATCGTCGCCTGTCCCTGGTATAAAGCGAAGATGATCGGATAATAGATGATAATGATTAACAAAGCTACCCATCGCTTCGATGGTTTTCCCCGGTAATAATTCCAGGCGTGGAGAATTATATAGAATAACAGGTATAAGCTTATCCCGAACCAAACCAAATGACCGATTGAGTAAGGTAGTAAACCTAGAGGGGTTAAAATGGGCAATATCCAGGGAGGATAATAGGGCATGACACTATTTCCTTGCCCAGGATCGAATATTTGCAGGGTGGAAAAAAACAGGTCCTGATTGTAAGGATTGCTGTTCGATAAGAACATCCGTGCCATGATCCAATAATAATAAAAATCGATCCGTTTAATCTCGAGAAAGATTTTTATAAGATGAGCTCTTGGTAGAACAATCGCGATGGAAAGGATGATTATGAAAATCGCAACGATCTTTTCATTCCTAAGAATAAAGCTGCGCATCCGGTTATCTTTCAAAACCCGATTCATAATTCGTCACTCCATGGACCAGAGTATCAATCTTTGATCTTGTGTATCAGGTATTATAGATTGGGAAAGAGGTTGAATGGCTTACAAATTCTCAGTAGGAAATAATAAAATTGCAAACTCGCTATAATTGACAAAGTTCTCTCGAACAGACATAATCAGAACATAAATAACGTGAGTACGGGTTAGGCTGGCAAAGGCAGAAGCTTGTCTAGACCTAACGATGGTTTTTTCGGCTGATGACAATAAGCGATGACGCCACACAGCACATTGACAAGGAAATTGATTGGGCTGCGATGTCGGGAGTGCTCGATCTGGGAGATATTCTTGAGCTGATCAATGATAGTTTCGATGATCGAGCGCTTTCTCAGCAACAGTCGTTCAGATAACGGTATCAGGCGGTTTTTCATATTCGAACGCAGCTTGGTTACCAAACGGATGCCGAAGGTGTCCAGTAAGAATTCAAAGAGTGGTTGGGAGATATAGCCTTTGTCACCAAACAGTTTCCCGAACAGATCTTTGACCAGTTTAGGAACTGGTTTGCGATCATCCACGTTGCCAGGTGTGAGAGCCAGATTGAGTAGCTCGCCCCGATCGTTGAAGACCAGGTGCAGTTTGAAGCCAAAGAACCAGCCGGTAGAGCTCTTGCTTCGCTGGGCGAGATCAGCAAACACCTTGTGCTGCTTGATCCGCAAGTTGTGGCACACGACGATAGGAGTGGAATCGATGAATGATATCCCAGTACACTGCCCGAAACAACGCGTGCGCAGATAAGCACATAATAGGATCAAGACCGATGGGATGAAATCCACAAATCGTTGATAGCTGACCAAACCCGGAAACTCGCTGCGCAAGTGGACCTGTACATGCTCGCAATAGTAGGCTTTGAAATCACGGTAATGCGACTGGTGAAAATGGATCAGGATCGTCATCACTTCACTGACACATAGCGATCGAGACCGACGGCGCTGGATCATTCCGGTGATTATTAAGTGGCTCTCGAGAACAGGCATGAAGATTTGGCAAAAATCATCGACAGTGCAGAATAATTCGACTAAACTTTCCATGGGATTCCTCCTGGGTTTTGGCTTATGTTTCGACAAACACAAGTTTACCCAGTTGGAGTCCCTTATCCCGTACTCACGTTAAATAGCACCTGTCAACAGAATGGCCCTTGAGATAATCTTTCCTGGCCGACACGGCGCTTTCAACGGTAAAAGGGCTTTTCCAGATGCCTGACCCTTTAGACCAGGATCTGCTATCCAAAGAAAACCCCGCCGAATTGGGATTTCACGACCTTCGCCAGGCACACGGGGAGGTTCTACGCGGCAGATGGATTCGGATATTGGTATCACGCCGGCTTTCTCCACGCCTGGCTCGCCTCTCTGTAATAGCCATTTTAATTTTGAATTCCGGATTGATCATCCTCAACCTCGCTGCCTGGGGAATAGCATTCACGCGAGATCTCTTTTGGCGCGCGGATTTCACCAGCTTTTATACCGGTTGGGCAATCGTCCGAGATGGTCGTGGCGCAGGTCTCTTTGACTTCGACCTGCAAGCTCTGTACCAGCAAGAAATCCTTGCTGGGAGAAGCTTTCAGGATGGCTTGCTGCCATTTGTTAACCCACCTGGCCTGCTTTTACTTTTCACCCCTCTGGCGAATCTCCCTATTTCCACTGCGTTCATCGTCTGGACATTGGTGGAACTTGCTCTACTTGCATGGTTGATTGCGCTGCTCTGGCGGATATCCGCTGCCTGGGAATTGTTCGAACGATGTTCGTTAATCCTGGCTGTACTGGCTTTCCCGCCTATGCTGATCACGTTCCTGCTAGGCTCTTTTTCCCTGTTGATGTTGGTTTGCATCCTCCAGATGGTTTTTGCAATTCAACGAGGGAGTCAACTGGGGACAGCTTTTTGGTTTTTTATCGGCGCGATCAAGCCACAGATTATGTTGGTCCCAGGGGTTATGCTTGCTAGCAGCCGGCGCTTGATGGCATTGGCCTGGATTTGCGTACTGGGAATCGGAATGGTTATTGTGTCCAGCCTGCTCTTCGGGTGGCAGATCTGGCCAGTGTATTTCAAACGTATTGGTGAGATCAGCGGTTTTTTTGGGAAGTTTGGGTTTTATCCGGATTCCATGGTAAATTTTCGAGGTATGTTGACCTCCCTGTTAGGGAGTGATAATGGCTTGTTGGTCAATCAGATCAGCATAGTGGCATTGCTAATCGTATCGGCGGCAGTATTTTGGATCTGGCGCGGGCCATTTCAGCCAAACCAGCCTGACTTCGTGTTACGCATGGCTTTCACCTTGACCCTGGCTTTGTTATTCAATTTTCATCTAAATCCTCAAGACGGTATATTGTACATCGTCCCTGCCATCCTGTTTTACGATTATCTACGCCAGCGTGGGCTGCCGCGCCGGCGCTTCTCAGCCTTTGCCTTATTATGCCCATATTTCTTTTTGTTTTCGGAATTTTTCCTGGGGGATCGGCTCGTCATTCGTGGGCAGGTGGCGGCCGCGTTGGCGCTTCTGCTGTGGATAGGGAGAGCGTATTTAGTAAACCGGCGGTCCAGACTGGCTGGCTGATGCCTTCAGATTGAAGCTCCGTAGAATTTCCCGAGGGGGCAGGCCGTTCGCGCTATAATTGTATATTGATACGCGCCGAGGAGACCTTTTGGATTCGCCGCCCAGATCTTTGCGACTTTACGGCCTGATCCTTCTCATCCTGTTCATCCTGGCCGGCCTGGGGTGGGTGAACTATCGGTTGGCAGCCCAGAACGAAGGCGGCCGCTCTTTCTTGATTTATTGGGTAAGCGCCCGGGCGCTGATCGTCGACGGCGACGATCCGTACAGCGAAGAGGTGGCGGCGGATATCCAGGCCGCCATCCGGGAACATTCCGTAAAACCTCCGCCGTTCCACCGGTTTACCGCCCCGCTCTACGCCCTCTTGCTTTTTTTACCGTTTGCTTTGGTTGAAGACTTCGCTCTGGCCCAGGCCCTCTGGATGTTGTTCCTGGAGCTTTCCCTGGGATTATTGATCCTGGCCTGCTGGCGACTGGTGAAATGGCGGGCCAACGCCTGGAACGCGCCCATCTACCTCCTGTTCGCCCTCACCTGGATCCACAGCCTTTTCGCCCTGTGGGAAGGCAGCGACGTGATCCTGGTCGCGTTGCTGCTCGCGGCTTTCCTCGCTCTGTTTGA
>JBHGBB010000138.1:0-10619 GCA_041946755.1 bacterium
GCCAGGTTGATGTTTCTGAATTATCCGAATAATCCGACCGGAGCTACCGTAACTGTCGAATTTTTCAATCAGGTGGTAGATTTAGCTAAAAAACATAATCTCATTGTCTGCCATGATGCCGCTTATACCGAAATCAGTTATGATGGATACCAAGCGCCGAGTTTTATGCAAGCAACCGGTGCAAAAGAGGTTGGAATCGAATTCCATTCCTTATCAAAAACATGTAATATGACCGGTTGGCGGATAGGGTTTGCCGTTGGAAATGCTGAAATCTTGTCCGGTTTATTGTTTGTAAAAAGCAATCTCGATTCCGGAGTATTCGGTGCGATTCAGGAAGCAGGGATAACCGCATTATCCGGCGATATGGGGTATGTTACCGAATTGAGAAATATCTATCAGAAACGCAGAGATGTTTTGGTTAAAGGATTGAAACAGTGTGGATTATCCGTTACGGTACCCAAAGCCGGGTTTTATGTTTGGATCGATGTTCCGAAACAATATAAATCGATGGCGTTTACCGAAAAATTATTACAGGAAGCGGGTATAGTGTCGACACCTGGGATAGGATTCGGTAAATTTGGTGAAGGGTTTGTTCGCATGACCTTAACTACTACCGAAGCTAGATTGGCGGAAGCAGTTGACCGAATCGCTAAAATCAAGCTATAATATTAGTATAAATAGCGCTAGAAGATTTGGCATGTGATGTACATAGAAGACATCTGGTAATAACCAGGTTTTCTATCTATGTTCGTCAGTAAAGGTTTGGACTATGATGCGAAGAATCGCGTATATATCGTTAGGATCGAATTTAGGTAATCGTAGTGATAATATTCAACAGGCAATCGATTATCTTTATGCCTGTCCGCAGGTGAAAATATTAAAAATATCATCGTTGTATAAAACCGAACCCTGGGGTGATAAAAACCAGCCGGAATTCTTGAATGCCGTAATCAAACTGCAAACGGATTTGGGGCCGGAGTCTTTGCATCGTTATTTGCAAGAAATCGAATATAAACTGCACCGGAAAAGAGAGAAAAAATGGGGGCCGCGAACCATTGATTTAGATATCCTCTTTTTTGGTAAGATTCTTATCGACGAAGAAGATTTGAAAGTACCGCATCCGGAAATAGCCGACCGAGCATTTGTGCTCATTCCATTGGCGGAAATAGCGCCAAAACTCTACCATCCAGTACTAAAAAAGACCATCGCTACCTTGCTCTCTGAACTGAAATCACGGGCGCGTCTTGCTGCTCGAAAAGGCGAAAAGTTTGAGATGGAAAAAGTTCAGAAATTCGGTAAAATTAAGGTTTAATTCTAACACTAAGTACTTAAAACGAATTTAGTGTTGCTTAATTCTGCGTTGTTATTCTCTTAACTACATCCTGACTAGGATTATTATGACCGTAACCAAACTCGTTCAGATGAAAAAGGAAGGGAAGAAAATCGTTGCACTAACCGCATACGATTTTCTGAGCGCACGGATATTAGATCAACTGGGGATAGATATTATTATTGTTGGTGATTCCGTCGCTCAGGTGCTCGGTTATGAAAATACGTTACCGGTAACTATAGAAGAAATGCTGCATCATACGAAAGCAGTATGCCGAGGTAACGGCTCTGCGGTAGTAGTAGCAGATATGCCGTTTATGTCATATCAGGTGAGTGTAGCAGACGCGGTCCGTAATGCCGGTAGATTCGTTAAAGAAGCCGGCGCGCATGCGGTTAAAATTGAAGGTGGACTGGAACGCAGTGAAACGATCACCGCTATTTTAACCGCTGGCATTCCGGTGATGAGCCATATTGGTATCGTTCCCCAATCATATCATCGTACCGGCGGGTATAAAGTTCCGGGTAAAAATGCTGAAGATGCTAAACGACTATTAGATGAAGCGATAGGTTTAGCCAACCTTGGGGTATTTGCCATAGTCCTGGAATGTGTCCCTTGGAAAATAGCGCAGGTTATTTCTGAACATATTTCAATACCGACGATAAGTATCGGTTCCGGTGTTGGTTGTGACGGCCAGGTTCTGGTATTGCATGATATATTAGGGATGTACGAAGGTAAAATCCCGAAACATGTTAAAGTTTATGTCCAATTAGTAGAAGAAATGAAATCGGCGATTAAACAATATCAATTAGAAGTTCAAACCAGTAAATTTCCTACCCCAACTCAATCGTTTGAAATCGACGAACCTGAATTCCAGAAATTCTTGGAAATAGTCCATAATCCGAAATCAAAAATCTAAAATCCTAAAGATTGCATCCTTTCAGATTATCTTATGTATATCACTAAATCTATAGCCGAAATGAAATTATGGGTAACACAACAGCATCGGGAAAATAAAACCATCGGGTTTGTTCCGACGATGGGATATCTCCATGAAGGGCATCTCAATCTGATGCGGGCGGCAAAACAGCAATGCGATTTAGTAGTAGTGAGTATCTATGTAAATCCGACGCAGTTCGGTCCCAATGAAGATTTTAGTAAATATCCGAGAGATTTAGAGCGTGATTTTATGTTGGCGGAAGAAGTAGGAGTTGATACCGTATTTGTGCCTTCAGACAAAGAAATGTATCCTGAAGGATATAAAACGTATGTCCAGGTAGAATCCTTATCAGTCACATTATGCGGGAAAAGTCGGCCAGGTCATTTCCGAGGAGTAGCGACAATAGTAAATAAATTCATAAATATCATTCAACCGGAGGTAATGTATTTAGGGCAAAAAGATGCGCAGCAAGCAATTCTGCTTCGGAAGATGGTATCTGACCTAAATAGTAATACCCAGGTTGTAGTAGTACCGACAACGCGAGAGCCAGACGGTCTAGCGCTGAGTTCTCGGAATAAGTATTTATCGGAATCAGAGCGTAAACAAGCTATAGTACTCTATCACTCATTACAATTAGCGAAATCCTTGATAGAGCGAGGTGAGCGGAATAGTGAAAAAATAATTAATGCAATGCGGAATATTATTGCTGCACAACCGAGGGCTAAAATCGATTATGTTTCGATCGTGAATCCAGAAACATTGGAAGATGTCCAGCAGATAGAATCACAGGTATTGATAGCTCTGGCCGTATTTATCGGTAAAACGAGATTGATTGACAATGTATTAATAACGAAATGAAATGGTTAATTAGTTAAATGGTTAAACAAGAAAAATCAAGGCTATTGGTTTTCTCATGCAATCTATTTATCTGATTATGCGTATTTGACTTACTCTATGGAAACGAAACAGTTTTATGTAACTGAGATAAATCGGTTACGAAAAGAACGGAACGCCGTTATTCTGGCTCATAATTACCAGCAGGCTGAAGTGCAGGATATTGCTGATTATACCGGAGATTCACTGGGATTAAGTATTATGGCTGCGAAAACTGATGCCGCGGTAATCGTGTTTTGTGGCGTCCATTTTATGGCAGAATCCGCAGCGATTTTATCGCCTCAGAAAACCGTCTTATTACCAGACCTTGACGCCGGATGCCCATTAGCAGATATGGCGAAAGCGGAAGATGTTGTTGCAAAAGCGAAACAAATTCCAAATGCCGTTGTCGTCAGTTATGTAAATACGACTGCTGCAGTTAAAGCGGTGAGTGATATCTGCTGTACTTCAGGGAATGCAGTTAAAGTAGTTAAATCCATACCACAAGATAGACCAATATTATTTGTTCCGGATAAAAACCTAGGTAGCTGGGTTGAAGAACAAACAGGACGAAAGATGGTTTTATGGGATGGGTATTGTCCGACACATGATTATATATTAGCTAATGAAGTTCGAGAAATAAAAGCGCAATATCCACATGCCATGTTTATTTGCCATCCTGAATGTCGTCCTGAGGTTCGGCAATTGGCAAATAAAGTATGTAGTACTGAGGGTATTGTTAAATATGTTAAACAATCAAAAAGTACCGAATTTATTATTGGCACCGAAAAAGGGATTCTCCATCGATTACAAAAAGATAATCCACAAAAACAATTTCATCTCGCCTCAAACAGGCTATTATGCCCGAATATGAAAATTACTACGTTAAGTTCAGTTTACCGCGCTTTGTTGAATTTAAAACCGGTAATAACCGTTCCATTAGAAATCCAAGTTCCAGCGAAACGAGCGCTAGATAAAATGATTGAAATTGTTTAGGTTATCCGGCCAATATTCATTATATACTTTAGATATAGATAGCAATAGAATAGGTATATTTATAAGTAAAGAGGCAATTGGAAAGAGAAATCAAGGCAATTACGATTTCCGGAAATGGCACCCGCGACTAATCCGGTTTAGGAGTGCTGCATTAATAACAATTAACGCTACTTGAATACCATTGCGTAATCCAATAAGCGAATCGGTAAGTTTCGTTTTCCGATAGAATTGTTCTATCCGATGGCTAAGGTATACCAAGTCAGCTTCCGCTCGATCTAGTCGTTTAGTAGTTCGTACAATACCGGCATAATTCCACATGGTGGTTCTGATGGTTGCCCAATCCTGAACGATTAAAGCCGGGTCCACATCTTCTTCCAATCCAATATCTTGCCAGGGAGGAATTTCAGTTTTAGTCCACTCGGGTAGGGCAGCCCCATGCTGAATAATATCTTGGGCTGCACGTGCTCCCCAAACTAATCCTTCTAATAAGGAAGTACTCGCAAGTCGATTGGCGCCATGTAACCCAGTACACGAAACTTCTCCAATAGCATATAGATGATTAATATTCGTTCTTCCCCAAATATCGACTTTAATCCCACCACAGAAATAATGTGCTGCCGGTACTACTGGAATTGGATCGATTCGGCCATCGATTCCATATTTCAAACATTTCTGATATACCGTTGGAAACCGTTCGGCAATATCGATTCCCTTTTTGATTATTGGCGATAAATCAAGGAGAACATGAGCATCCGATCGCTTGAGCATTTCTTCATGGATAGACCGGGCAACAACATCTCGTGGCGCTAAATCTTCTAATTCCGGATCATAGTTTTTCATGAAATATTCCCCGGATTTATTCATCAATTTCGCTCCTTCTCCCCGGAGTGATTCGGAAATTAGAAATCGATCGGCATCTTTATGGAAGAATGCAGTTGGGTGGAATTGAATATATTCAGTATTGAGTAAAGTCGCTCCAGCACGAGCTGCCATCGCGAGGCCATCACCGCGAGCTCCTTCCGGATTCGTAGTATGCAAAAATAATTGACCAATACCACCAGTAGCGAGAATCGTCTTGCCGGCAAAAATCGTTTCAACAGCGCGGGTTTTATTGTTTAAGGCATATACTCCAGCGCAGGTAACATTTTCATAAATCGATAGTGGATTGGTAGAATGGTGCGGTCGAGTAATTAAATCGATTGCGGTATAATTGGAGAGAACGGTGATATTCCGCAATTTTTTAATGGTATTGATTAGTCGGTCTTCGATAGCTGCACCGGTAGCATCATTTGCATGGAGTATCCGCCGTTTGGAATGCGCTGCTTCCAGGGTAATATCAAAATTCCCGCCGGTGTCCCGGCTGAAGGCAACTTGGAGTTGGTCAATTAAAAAACTCTTTACTAACTTCGGTCCATCTTCAGCTAGAATATGAACTGCGACAGGATTACATAATCCATCCCCGGCTTCAACAATATCATGAGCGAGGATGTCAGGAGTATCATCTTCACCAAGCGATACAATGCCACCTTGAGCATATTTGGTATTCGATTCTGAAAAGTCTGCACTCCGATTGAGTAGGATAACTTGGCAACCAGCTTCCGCCAACTTAATCGCTGTGGTACATCCGGCTATTCCGGAACCAATAATAACGACATCGGTTTCTTGCATAATATTAGCGCAAATGGAAGATATTATCTGAGTAGAACGATACGGTTATTTAAAACTATTTTACTGTGTTTTAGCATACCTATGCAAGTCTACTTCCGTAGCATATCGATACTAAAAAATAGTCCGATGTTACTGAATTTATAACATCGGACTGTAATTCCAGTAAAATTAATGCTATTTAATAGAAACTTGCAGTTTAATCTTGTTTAATCACAACACCATCGAAATAAATGGATTCAGTTGGTCGGCCAGCCGGATTTATACCAACTAACTGTACTGCATTATAATTAGTAAAAGGTGGATATCCAAACTGCAGTTGACGCCAAGTTCCCGGAATCCATTTCCCAGATTGCAGAATCGCATTACCACTTTCTTGGATATTAGTATAGTCGATATCGTCATAGCTATAAATATAGAGGTATACTTTCTGAGTTGATTCTATAGCCAGAGCATCACTATATACCCAAACTGAACCGACAGCATCATGTTGTGCATAAGGTAAATTAATAAACTGGCTCATTTTCCCTTTTTGACCAGCAATGAGATCTCCCTCTAGCACCCCATTAAATCCTGCAAGGTAGCTTAACCAGCTCCACGTTCCAGGGGCAGTTCCATCAGCATAGGTTTCTAATAACCACCCGGAAATATCCGTATCAAAATCTGGATTGGTAAGTGTTACTGTGGTGGATGGCATGGTTACTCCCGGATATACCAGGATATCGTCAATATATAATCGAGCATCAGTAACGCCATTGGCCTGATGATTAATACCTACTAATTGAACTCCTAAAACGGTATTGGTCGCGTAGAACGATACTTTCATATCCCGCCAGGTATTTGCACTACCGAGGCCACCCTTACCATATGCAATAACTACATTTCCATTAGCAGCAACAGAATTATCACTCGCTAATTCTTGCAGATAGAGATATACTTTCTGCTGGTTTGCGGTTGTAGTAACATTCGTAGCAATTTTCGCATGGGCAGTATACCAACCAGAACTTGGTACCGAGAATACCTGAGTTAATTTCACTTTCTGTCCTATATCCTGTTGTAATTCTAGTACTCCGGTTTGAGTGCCGAAACTCGATAACCAATTTATAGTTCCTGCGCCAGGACTTGGGTCCGCATCTCCATAGGGCTGAATATACCAATAAGTAGTATCATGTGATTTCGAAAAAGTACCATGCGAATCTAAAGATGTCGGTTGTGGAATAGTATATAATCCAGTATGTTCCGGTTCATGATGGAACATTGGCCATTCCATTCTTTCGGAATAATACGGTGCTGCATAGGCAGGAGGTAATGACATCGAGATGGCATATAGATATCCACTGTTATCACCAACAACAATACAGCAACTATGATCACCCATAACATCACCAATTGCCGGTGAACTCTCAATTCTGGTTCCTAATAGTGATAAGGGATTGTAATCACTCCAAGCATCTGGTTGTTCTCCTAGAGATCCATACCAATAGAGTAATCCATCTTGAGCACCGATAACTGTTTCCCGTAAGATATCACCATTAATGTCGCCAATAGCCGGGGAGTTAGTTACTGCATCACCAAGAGTATCTTCCCATTGCTGGGTTAAATTGTTACTTGGTGCGTCCCAAGCATAGGCTAAAACTTTTGCGGCATTAGTTCCGAATACCACCGATAATTTACCAGTTCCTTGAAGGTCACCTATTGCCGGAGACCCAATAATTGCCCCGCCAACGTCAATTGGTGGGAAACTTTCCCAATATTGTAAGCCTTGATTATATCGATAAGTATACAACTTCTGGTCGTTGCAGCCGATAACCATTTCCAAATTATTATCATGATCTAGGTCTGCTACTGCTGGTGAGGAATAGAAGCTGCCACCAGCAGAGGCTTGCCAGAGTAATTGTCCGGTATGATCAACTACGGTTAAAATACCATCTTGTGATGCATAAGCAGTTTGGAGATATTCAGAGGTATCACCCATGAAATTCGCTACCGCTGGAGTAGAATTGAGTTCACCGATAGCACTGTTATACCATTTTAAACCGGTTAATACATCAAAACAGTATACTGAATGAGTTTGTCGCGCCGCGACGATTACATCCAATCTACCATCATGATCGACATCAGCAAGCACCGGAGTCGCTTCAATAGCCGGATTTCCATTTAAAGCTATCGGCCAACCGTTAAGGAGATTACCGGTACTATCCCAGATATAGATACTTCCATACATTGTTGCAGCGACGACATACTTCTCTCCAGTACCGAAGATATCGCCTACTGCAGGAGAAGCAAATACCGCACCATTAACATATCTAGGCCAACCGGACAAAGGATTTACCACTGAATTAGCCCAATTATACTCATAGGCATATACGGTACTATCTTGGGCACCGAAAATAATATCAGTGACTCCGTTATGATTTAAATCGATTAAAACTGGCGACGACTTAATTGCTGCTCCAATATAAATTGGGAAGCTTGGAACGTATCGTGGCCGACTTTTCGAGACTGGTATAACGATATTCGTATTCCATCGAATCCGCGGTGGATTAGAAGAACTATCAGTGGTGTATAGATTAAATACCGCAGTAAATTTCGATACACTCGGATCGATTTTCATTCGGAAATAAGGTGCAATTGGAGTTGCTACCCCCCGTGCTTCGGATCCGGTAAAGCTGCAGGTCGAATTTAGCAGAGTAACATGAGTTCGCGTATAATCGTCTGCCGGAGAAAGCCAACCGGTAACGCTGCCGATAAATTCCGAAGTAGACCTATTCCATAAACGTAATTTGACATCAAAAGTTTCACCTGGATTGGCAACCCCATCACCATTAGCCCAAGTAGTTGAGGTATTCATAGTCGCATCATCATTAATCTGTAATGAATGGCGTCGATTGGGTAATTCATAATAGTTGAGTGTTCCCATGTAGATTTTAAACGATGCGCTGGTTATAATACTCATAGTACCAGTAGAATTTATTGTCCAATCAGGATAATTAGATACGGCCATTTCTAAAGTCGTATCGTAAGTCCATGCCCAGGTTACAGCAGCAGTATCGATTTCGTATCGCAAACTAAGATTTAGCGTAATAACATAGTTATCCGGGCAGGTATTAGCCACATAAAGTTTAAACGAATCATTGTGGTTGAACGAAATACTATTTGCATTAATTCGTCCTCCCGGATAATGGCCTATTGGGTCGATTATGCTTACATACTGAGTATCTGGAGTACTTACTGTTACCGGATAATTAGGATCAAGTGTTGCACTATAGTCAGAATTATTCAATAATCCAACATCTAATTGAATGGTTTCACCCGGATCAAGAATTCCATTTCCATTACCGTAAGTACCATTCGGTCCACTAACCCGGTCATCAATCGTATCCCAAGCATAGCAAACCAGACCGGTCGTGGCAATCGACAATCCCATTCGGTCAACCCAACGATGGAATACTCCGGCAGTATCGATTCCTGATAATTCCCATTCGAATATCGGATGGTCATATAATTCTGTTGTTCCAATGCTAATCGTGTATGGGGATAAAGAGCTCGAAACGGTATATACAGCTAACACGGTGTCATTATTAATAACTGTAACTACAGACCAATACTGTTGTGAACTATTAGAAATGCCAACCGTAGCACCGTATGCTTGATACATTTGACCAAAAACCTCGGTTAAGGTGGTACCAGTATTAAACAGTCGCATATTCATTTGTCCGGATTCACCCGGTCCTAAAAATCCATTATCTCCATCTTCAACTCGCCATGCATTTCTGGCATTGTTATAATAGTAGCGATGGAATACTGTTTGTCTCATCCCGGTTGGTTGTACCGTAAGTATAAACGTTTGCATAGCTGAATATCCATCAGCAACGATATATAAGGTGCAGGTAATCTGAGTATAGGCTGGTGCATTACTTACGCTGAATACATAGGCGGTTGAAGATTGTGTTATCTGCCCACTCAACATAGTACCGAAATCAGAATGATTCTGCAAAACGGAGACAAACGTATTATTCATATAGAGCTCTGCATAAACACCGGAGATAGTCCGCCAGGAAGTATTTTCTAAATTTATACTCATTTGAATAGTTTCGTTCGCTTCAACTTGCCCATCAGCATTACCGTTACTCGGTGATGCTTGGCTGTCATCTAATATGGGAGGCGGAACCATGATGATTTCTTGCCTTAATTGTGCGAGCGGGACTAGAATTGTTTCCGTTGTATGATTTTGTCCATTGGTACTAGTTGAATAAATATCTAGCTGGAATGATAAGGATGATCCAGAAGCGGTTGTGGAAACCGTATAAACAAACCTACTTAACGAAGCGGTTACTCCAAATCGACCGACATCACTAAAACTGGCAGAATTAACCGAGATAGAAGCTATATTCTGGTCAGAACTAGATAATATGGCATAAATGTTGGTCATGGTACTAACCGTATAGTTTTTTAAGGTCATTCCCATTTCAATCGTTTCACCGGGATTAATCTCAGCATTACCATTACCATAACTTGGCGGAGTAGCCGTATCGTCAGAAGTATAATCGAGGATGTAGTTCAAATATCGTAATCCCATGTTTTCGATTACCCCACGGCTAGAATAACACCCGGTTCGTTGTGCATCATGTCGGAAGCCGTTCCAGAAATTAACGGTGGAGTTATAATCGAATCCGGTTTCCCAGACATAAACGTTATGGGATAAATCGCCGAGTACGATATTAGCTTTGTTTCCTATCCTGGCAATCATCGGTGAACAGGATGCTGGTGAGGGCATCGTTGATCGCCCGGACCAGCTTGTCTATGTCCGGCTTGACG
>JBHGBB010000139.1:0-10504 GCA_041946755.1 bacterium
AATACTCTTGCTCTTTCTTTTTACTGCTTTCATTGAGCCGAATCGCCTCGTATTTAAAAACGTAGATATTATCGCTAGGAGTAGTTCCCGGGAAGATTTTCGGTTGCTGGCAATGCTGTTCCAACCAATCGAAAAATTCCGGTTGTCGGAATTCATAGTACCGATAATATGCGGTAATAAACCAGACTCGGGGATTTGCAGCGCAAATATGTTCCAATCCTTCAACGGTATTAACCTTTTCGACAATCTGCACCCGTTTTTGCGGAAAATAATAAAGCACACACCATTTCGCATTATAGGGGCCTACCAGAATCGCATCGCCTTCATTGGTTTCTGAAGCCAGGTAATTCACTGCCCCACGCCAGTTCTGCTTTTCTGTTTGATAATATTTTATTATCGGTTTTGCTACAAATCCAATACACATTAAAATAATAATTATTATCACCCATACCCTATTTTTAACTTTGCGAACTTTAAAATTTGAACTCTGTTCTATTCCATATGCTATCCCAAGTAAATATATCGGCATAATAAAACTGATATATCGGGTAAAAAATAGCACTTTGGTCGGCGGTAAAAATAAAATAACCAAGGGCATTATAATCCATAACATGAGGATTAATGCTATTCTCCGGTTTCTAAATAAGGCAAATCCCAATCCCAGAATAAAGAAATCTAAATAGAAATATCCACCTTTCCCAGGAACTCCATAGTCATAAATCATATCTTTGATAAACTGCCAACCGAGCCGAGCGCGGAATGGGAAATTATTATCGGCCATTTCTTTCTCTTGTGGAGTAACGGTAAAAGTATATTTATAGGGTAACGGCGCATGGATATGTTTAGAAATAAACCCTCCCAGAACCGGTAACCAAGGGAGATAAAGGATTAAAACCAAGATTAAACATAAAGCTATAGTACCGAGTTTTAGCCAAACGAATTGCATCGGTTTCTTATCTGTTATTTTGCGCCAGATGATAAGCATTATAGCGATAGTTAATTGGCTGATAAGCGCCCAGAACGCAAAATAAGTGGTATAAATGTTTAATGCCGTTATCAAGATAAACCCAATCCAATACCAGACCGTTTTCTTCTCTTTTTCTAGTGCTAGTAATAGCAGGATGAAACTGGATATAGAAAAGAAGATGAACATCGGATACATTCTACCATCCTGCGAATGATGGAGAAAATAAGGAGAGATAGATAACAAAATCGCAGCGATAATCCCGGTGGTCTTGTTAAACCACTTCATGCCGATGAAATAGAGTAAGGGAATGCTTAAGGTTCCGAAAAATGCTGAAGGTAACCGAAGCGCAAACTCTCCTTTCCCAAAGATAGCGAACATAAAATGGCCGAGATAATCCCGAAATGGAGGACTGACATCTTCAACTCGCAACATGAATATCCGGTCGAGTGACCGGCTGGAAACTAACGATGCGATAATTTCATCTACCCAAAAGCTTTTCCCGGATAAGGCATAGAACCGCATTATGCCCGCGATTAAGGTTATCAGGCAGATTAGCCAATGCTCGAATATAAACTTCTTCATTTCAAATTTAGCATTTAGCATTTTACATTTTTAAATTATTTAGGTAAGGGCTCGATTTATCGAGCCTTTAAATCATCGGGTTTGATAAATCAAACCCCTACTTTACGACTACAACCCGATCATCCAATTCTTCAAATCGATAATCTGGTCTCGGAGTTGTGCGGCTTTCTCAAAATCTAGGTCTTTCGCCGCCTGTTTCATTTTCCGTTCGAGTTCTGCAATAAACGATAGTATTTCGCGGTCAGTTTTAAACTCGCCGGGAATAACCGTTTCTTTCAATCGTTGCGTCTTTTCAACGGTCTTATCAACCAGTGATTCCTGTACCTTCCGGATAATGGTTCGCGGGGTAATATTATGTTCTAGATTATACTGTTTCTGAATCGCTCTTCTTCGATTAGTTTCCGAGGTCGCTTTTTTCATTGAATCGGTTAACCGGTCGGCATACATTATCGCTTGCGCCCGTTCATTTCGCGCTGCCCGACCAATAGTCTGAATCAATGACCGATGCGACCTGAGATACCCTTCTTTATCTGCATCGAGGATAGCAACTAAGGATACTTCCGGTAAATCCAATCCTTCCCGAAGCAAGTTTACTCCGACCAATACATCAAACTCACCTAACCTTAATCCGCGAATGATCTCTACCCGTTCTAAAGTATCGATTACCGAATGTAAATATCTAACTCGAATGCCTAACTGCGCCAGATATTCGGTTAAATCTTCTGCCATCCGTTTGGTTAAGGTCGTTACCAAAACCCGCTCTTTCCGGTCAGTTCGCAGTTTAATTTCGCCGAGTAAATCATCGATTTGGTTCTGTACCGAGCGAACCACTATTTCCGGATCGAGTAATCCGGTCGGTCGAACGATTTGTTCTGCAACATGGGAATTCGAGATACCCAATTCCCAATCTCCGGGAGTAGCTGAAACGAATATGAACTGGTTAACTCGCGCATGGAATTCATCGAAGGTTAATGGCCGGTTATCGAATGCTGAGGGTAACCGAAATCCATAGTTGATTAAACTTCCTTTCCTCGATTTATCACCGGCAAACATCCCATGTATCTGCGGAACAGTTACATGCGATTCATCGATTACTACCAATCCATCTTCAGGGAGATAATCAACCAACGTTTCCGGTGGGGTGCCCCTCGCTCGATCGGCTAAATGCCGGGAATAGTTCTCAATGCCGCTACAATACCCGAGTTCCAGTATCATTTCAATATCGAAATTGGTCCGCTGTTCGAGCCGTTGCGCTTCAACCAATTTATCGTTCGTTTTAAAATACGCTACCCGGTCATTCAATTCCTCTTGTATATTCTTGATTGCCGCTTTTAATTGTTCGTAAGGGGTAACCCAATGATGTGCCGGGAATACCGCTACTTGCGGTAATTTCTCGATAACCGTTCCTTTCAATGGATCGATTTCAGAGATTTGGTCGATTTCATCGCCGAAAAACTCTACCCGGAGTGCGGTATCCATATCTGCCGGAAAGATTTCGACCACATCGCCATGCACCCGGAATTTACCCCGGATAAACTCGGTTTCATTTCGTTCGTATAAAATATCAACTAGTTTCTGCAGTATTTCCTCTCGACTGATTTGCTGCCCTTGTTTTAGATATACTACCATCCCCTGATATACTTCCGGTGAGCCTAACCCATAAATACAGGATACACTCGCGACAATAATACAATCCCGCCGAGTTAATAAAGATTTGGTTGCCCGATGCCGAAGTTTATCGATTTCATCGTTTATCGACGAATCTTTCTCGATATAGGTATCTGATTGCGGAATATACGCTTCTGGCTGGTAATAATCGTAGTAGCTGACGAAATATTCGACTGCGTTCTGCGGAAAGAATTCTTTAAACTCGGAATATAACTGGGCGGCTAAGGTTTTATTATGAGCAATAACCAGGGTTGGTTTCTGGAGTTTGGCGATTACATTAGCGATACTAAACGTTTTCCCGGAACCGGTTACTCCCAAGAGTGTCTGATATCGGTTTCCGCTGGTAATCCAGGATGATAATTGGTCGATAGCTTTCGGCTGGTCGCCGGTAGGCACAAAATCTGCCGTTAATTGAAATAAGGGCATGGCTATATTGTATCAAAATAACCGCGGATGCCAAAATCTTTTTGCCGTTAAGCGGAAGCGGGTTGAGCAATCGATTTAGATGCCGTTACCGGTTTTGGAGTAAACGGCTGCATAATCCAGCGGACCATAACTCCATTATTCCGATTCTGGGTTATAGTCAGCTTCCCATGGAAGATTTTCTGGAATTGCTTCCCGATTTGGATAGCTAATAATGGATGACTGGTACGAACTAATATCGGGCTTTGTTTGGGATTAACCAAGATGATTTTCGCATAGAAATTAGTCACGCGACTCTGTTTTTCAACATCATGGATAAGCTGCATCGATTTCTTCTCATTCTGTTTAAAGAAATTCGCATCTAGTAATACCACATTATCGGAAGCGTTCTCTTTACTTTCCTTGGCACAGGTCGGACATAAGGTATAGATAACCCGTTTTCTCAGGTTTTTCGTTGGAATCCATTTATTATTAATCAGCGTCGCTTTACACTTTTTACAAACTTTCATTAGTTCCTCCCTAACTTAAGCCTGAGCCTTTACTTATTAATATAGCTTATCACGTTACTCGCTCTATGTCTACAAAAATACTTACTTTCCCAACTGTAGATAAGAGCAATTATCTTAGCATAAACCCTATTTCCGAAACAATATCCAGAGTACCAAACTTAAAATTATACTCAGTAGTATACAACTGGTTATCGGAAAATAGAGACTATAACCCTTTTTCTGAATATAAAGATCGCCCGGAAGTTTTCCGATGGGAAACCATCTTGATACCGGAACTCTTTCGTAGAGATAGATTATGATTCCGATAAGAATCAGCCCTATACCGGCTAGAATAAACAGTTTTGCAAGAAAAGAACCCGGCATAATCTACTCGGATTAAGTAAACAAATTCGGCTCTTGAGCAGCTTTAATTTTTAAATGTTTTTTCGCGGTTTCTGAGACTACTCTTCCTTTTGGAGTCCGATTCAAGAATCCGATTTGGATTAAAAATGGCTCGTAGATATCTTCAATCGTATCGACATCTTCGCCAATCGCTACTCCCAAGGTATTAATCCCTACCGGTCCGCCGCCGAATTTATCGATGATCGTTTTCAGAAACTGGCGGTCCATAACATCCAATCCAATTTCATCGATATCGAAAAACGATAACGCGGTTTGGGTAATATCCTGAGTAACCTTGCCATCAGCTTTAACCTGAGCATAATCCCGTACCCGGCGAAGTAATCGGTTGGCAATCCGAGGAGTACTGCGCGACCGTTTCGCTATTTCCCGGGCGCCACCTTCATCAATCGGGATATTGAGAATCCGGGCTGACCGTTTTACAATCTGGAACATATCTTCCAGTAGATAGAAATCCAACCGGCTCATGATGCCGAACCGACCGCGGAGCGGAGCGGTTAACATCCCGGCACGAGTGGTTGCACCTACCAGAGTAAATCGAGGTATATCAAGTTTAATCGCTTTCGCATGCGGCCCTTCCCCAATAACAATATCGATTTTGAATTCTTCCAATGCCGGATAGAGGCATTCTTCAATGGTCCGGTTCAGCCGATGGATTTCATCGATAAATAAGACATCACCTTCTTGTAAATCGGTTAGAATCGCAGCTAAATCGTCTTTCCGTTCGATAATCGGCCCGGAAGTCGACCGGATATTAACCCCCATCTCATGCGCGATGATATTCGCTAAGGTGGTTTTACCCAATCCGGGTGGGCCGTGTAATAGGACATGGTCGAGTGGCTCGTTTCGTCCTTTCGCCGCGGAGATAAACACATCCAGACTATCTTTAATCTTCTGCTGGCCGATAAATTCCGGTAACCGCTGCGGCCGGAGAGTCTGGTCGAGTTTCCGTTCTTCTTCATCAACAGCTTTACTGTTTACTAAAGGATTTACTGTCATTCGATTTCAGATTTATGATTTGAGATTGTAGATTTAGAAAAACTTATAAACCCAATTATTAGGAAACCATGAAACCATGAATTATAAAACCATCTTGGTTTCCTGGATTCCTAATAGAAATATTTAAGTTCGATGTTTTAATCCTTCTTTAATCAGGGTTTCGACGGTAGCGGTCGTTCCAACAATTTTATATGCTTTTTCGATGGCATTCTTAGCGACGATCGGTTTACAGCCTAACGAAATCAAAGCACTAATCGCATCCTCTATCATTGTCGATACACCCGGTTTTGCGGATTCACGCGGCGGCCGGAGTTTACCCATTACCGCACCGATTTTCTCTTTCAATTCCAGAATCAACCGCTGCGCGGTTTTCGGCCCTACCCCTTGAATTTCGGTTAAGGCCGCTAAATCTTCTTGAACGATGGCATAACAGAAATCATATACCGGTAGGCTCGATAGAATCCCTAACGCCGATTTCGGACCGACATTATTGATCGAAATCAGGGTTTCGAACAATTGCTTTTCCGGGTCGGTAGCGAAACCATATAAGGTTATCGCATCTTCCCGGACTGCCATATAGGTTAAAATATGGAAGGTTTCGCCGACTGACGGTAACGCTTCATAAGTAAACAGTGGTATATTAACCACATACCCTACTCCATTGACATCAATGGTAACCTGAGTAGGTATTTTACTTACTATTTTACCGGTTAAAGATCCGATCATATTTAATTGATGATTTTAGATTGCGGAATGCGGATTACTAAATAATTATACGAATAAATAATACAACATATAAAACTCTTTACTTACCTTAATTTACCGATTTGCTTTTTTAACTAACTCATCGAACTTCCGGCTATGCGCATAACAAATTGCTACCGCTAAAGCATCGGCGGCATCGTCTGGATGCGGTAGTTGCGGTAGTTTTAAGAGCATTTTTACCATTTTCTGGATTTGGTCTTTGGTTGCCCGACCATACCCGACTACCGATTGTTTAACCTGTAATGGAGTATATTCTTTCACTTCAAGCCCTTTTTGCATGGCAGTAAGGATAACTACTCCACGCGCTTGCGCGACTTGAATTGCGGTTTTAACGTTTTTACTAAAAAATAACTCTTCTACGATAACTACATCAGGAGAATATTGTAACAGAATATCGGTTAGCTGGTGATGTATTTGATATATACGCTGAGGAAATGAAATTGTTGCTGCGGTCTGGATACACCCGAAATCTACCGCCTGGAGTTGGTTATGCTGCTGGTCGATAACCCCAAATCCTAACGTTGCTACTCCGGGATCGATTCCTAGAATGCGCATGATGTTTGGTTATAGAACTCTATTATCCCTAAAACGTTTAATAGTCCGCGACCGATTATACCGCTATCTGCTGCATTACTTCATCCGGAATATCGAAGTTCGCATACACGTTCTGGACATCGTCATGGTCTTCCAGCGATTCCATCAATTTCAGCATCTGCTCCGCATCTTTCCCTACCAACCGGACGGTATTCTGGGGGATCATGGTTAATTTCGCTGAGGTAAACGGGATTTTCGCGGTTTGCAACGCGGATTTTACTTTTTCTAAATCCTGCATCGAGGTGGTAACTTCAAAAATATTGCCATCCCCTTTAACATCTTCTGCGCCGGCATCAAGTGCCGCGGCTAATATATCATCTTCAGTCACACCGGGCGCTTCGATAATAATCAATCCTTTTTTATGGAATAGCCAGTTGACACAGCCGACTGCACCTAAACTGGAATTATGCCGGGTGAAGATACTCCGAATCTCGGAAGCCGCTCGATTCTTATTATCGGTTAAACATTCTACCAGAACGGCTACTCCGCCGGGACCATACCCTTCATAGGTAATCTCTTCGTAGTTGACCCCTTCCAATTCGCCAGTGCCCTTTTTTATAGCGCGGGTGATATTATCTTGCGGCATATTCGCGCCACGCGCCGCATCGACTGCACTCCGTAACCGCGGGTTACCGTTTGGGTCACCGCCACCCATCCGGGCAGCGATAGTTATTTCTTTAATCAGTTTGGTGAATATCCGGCCGCGTTTCGCGTCGAGCGCACCTTTTTTATGGCGAATTGTCGCCCATTTCGAATGTCCTGACATATCTATTCCCTCCTCAATAAGTTATCTTGGTTGGCTAATTTATTTAAGCTTAATATTATAATCTAAAATTGGATAGTTCGGGTAGTATATTTTGATTATATATAATCTTATCCGGTCAGCTACTTTTAGTCAAGTTAAAAATCTGGTTTAATACCAATTAGGTTATTTGTTATCAATATTCTATTAAAGACCGTAGGATAAATTGCTTATCTTTCTGCTTATCAAATATCAGATTACACCACGGGCAATTGGTTAACAGACAATCGAGTTTAGCCCGGTTTAATCGGTTAACCTGCCGGGATGCAATTTGAGTTGCTATTTCAGGATAGAGAAACCCATTAATTCCAGCCTGCCCACAACATGAGATACTATTCTTGGTTTCGATATAGTTTGGTATCGGCTTCTTAAATATCGTATTCAAGTTCGAGGGTAACCCTAACGCGCGATGGAGATGACATGCCGGCTGATACCCTACCCGTTCACCTTTATGCTTACCAGCATCCGGATTTATTCCGGACTTCGCTACCAGTTCTGCGATATGGATAACTTGAAACGGCAGGTTCCCGGCGATTGAACTCCATTTATCCCGAATCATCACCGCACAATGCGGACATCCGGTAACAATCGTTTTAACCTTCGCCTGGGTAAATACCCGGATATTGTTTGCGATTTTATCTTTAGCGGCATCGATCGCACCGAGCGATATTGCCGGCATCCCGCAACATTCCTGGCCTTTCGGAATAACCACGGCATAGTTCTGATTAACCAACCAGTTAACAATATTCTTAGCGGTATCTTGATACCCGATATCCATCAAACAACCGATAAAGAATCCGACTCGATGTTTCGCGGTTTTCTTCCCGACTATTTCGGGAATAGATTTTAGGAATGATTCCCGGTTTTGTTTCTTAACCAATTGTTTATTTACATACGTTTTCCAATCTTCAGTAACCGCCGTATACGGTATTTTCCTTACTGCTCCGCCTTTGGCGAGATCTCGCCTTTGAGCGGATAACTTCTCACTTCTTACTTCTAGTATCCGGCATTTCGCCCAATCGATAACTTCGAATATCGCGATATTACTCGGACACACTTCAGCACATGCCCGGCATGAACTACATCGATATAAATGCTCTAGATATTTCTGAGTTATCGGAAGGTTACCGGTATTTGCGTTCTTTATTAATTCTAACAATCCCCGGGCAGAATCGCATTCGTCATTAGTTATCCAATATGTCGGACATACCGACAAACATTTACCGCACTGATTACACTTACTAATTTCTGATTCGATTTTTTCGGGTATTTTATATTTCATAAACGATAAATGCCAAATATATAATGGGTGTTCTCTGCGCTCTTTGCGACTCCTCTGCGATCTCTGCGGTATGCTTTTATCTAAACACTTTCCCGGGATTTAAGATATTTTTCGGATCGAATATTTTCTTAATCTGTTTCATCAACAGCAATTCAGCCACTGGAATTTCCCAACTCAAATATTTCGATTTGGTATTCCCGATCCCATGCTCACCGGATAAGGTACCGCCTAAGTTTAAAACTACTTTAAAGATATCTTCTACTGCCTTATGCCCACGCGCGATCTCTTGTTTATCTTCCGGATTCACCATCACATTCACATGGATATTTCCATCTCCAGCATGGCCATAGTTCACGATCGGTACCCGATACTGTTTACTGATTTTATCTAATGCGATAAATAATGCCGCAAGTTCACTCCGGGGAACACAGATATCTTCATTAATCTTCTTCCCGGCAACCCGGGTTATTGCGGGTGATACTGCCCGCCGTAAGTCCCATAACCGTTCTCGTTCAGCATTGTTTTTCGCTACCCGAACGGTTATAGCGTTATGCTTTTTACAGATAGTTACAATCTGTTTAATATCTTTTTCGATTTGTTCCGGGATTCCATCCTGTTCAATAAACAGGATAGCACCGGCTTGTTGCGGTAATCCGGAAGGTTTATACGCTTCAATACATTCGATAGTTTTCTGGTCCATTAATTCGAGAGTTGATGGAATCAGCGAATGTTCAACTAAATCGGAAACGGTTTCCGCGGCATGCGTTATTTTCGGGAATACCGCATACATAGCTTTCCGGGCAGGTACTTTGGCGATAAGCCGTAAAACCGCTTTAGTTATAATCGCTAAAGTACCTTCTGACCCGACTAATAGCCGGGTTAAATCATACCCGGTGACACTTTTTACGGTTTTCGCTCCGGTATTGATTATCTGACCATTCGGTAGAACCGCTTCCAGTTGGAGAACATAATCCCGGGTTACCCCATACCGACATGCTCTTAATCCGCCGGCATTTTCGGCGATATTGCCCCCGATAGTCGAGAAATCGACACTAGCCGGGTCTGGCGGGTAGAATAACCCTACCGATTCGACTGATTTCTGTAATTCTGAGACTAACACCCCCGGTTCTACGGTTACGGTATGGTTCGCTTTATCGATGTCAATAATGCGGTTTAATCGCGTTAAAACGAGCGATATCCCACCTCTTAATGGGATACAGCCTCCGGTTAACCCGCTGCCAGCACCGCGAGGATATACCGGAATCCGGTATTTATTAGCTAATTTCATTATCCTACTGATTTCATTAGTGTTAGCTGGTTTAACCACATATTCCGGTTTAAACCTTTGGCCGGTAGCATCGTAGGCATAGCATAACCGGTCTTCTAAATCGGAACTAGCATACTTCTTTCCGACAATATCCTGCAATAACCCCAATATTTTTGACTTTTTATTCATTGCCAATGTGTATTTCTCTTGGGAGTTGCACCGAACGAGATCGATCTCGTTCGGTCTT
>JBHGBB010000014.1:0-34223 GCA_041946755.1 bacterium
CGCAGCTTCATGACTTGGTCACCTCTTTTAATTTCTGGTCTTCCAGGTCAACAATACCCTGCATGAAACCATCAACGGTGCCTAGCTTCATTGCCATGTAGACTTCTGAATAAGGTACCGGTACCGGCGTACCGCCGATTGCTTCAACGTAGTATGATAAAGCACCACCGGCTGCTCTTATTTTTTTACCTTTGATACTGCTGGAAACGATAACCTTCTTATCGAACTGTTTCCCGAACTTCGCCGCTACGACCTCAACTGATTCATCTTTATATGCCGGCGACCAGGTGGTCTCTTCCGCAACCAACTTATCTTTATCCGGCTTCTCTATATTCTGCGCATAAGCTACTGAAAAACAGCATGCCACCATTAAAATCGCGGTAATACACCCTACTCGCCACCAAACTATTGTACTTCTATCCATGATCATTTCCTCCTAATATTTTTTGGGAATTAATATCCCGAATTTATTTATCGGTGCTAATCTTGCTTATTTCAATCTGGGTTCATCAGCGCTATTTATCTAGGATTGACCTAGTATTGAAGCCACTTGTTTTGAAACATCATGCTCTTCAAACTGCTTCTGTAACTCCTGCTCCACCTGCTGAATCTGCTGCCGGGAAAGCTCATCTGGTGATGCCGATTCCGGAGTAGCTGCAGCAGTGATGGTTACTGCCGATTCCGATACCACGGGTTTTTTAGGTACATTCGAGTCTTCCGAAGATTCCAACACCACATACCGCACCCGATATTTGGTCTTTTCGACTTTTTTCGGTACTTCCAGATACTGGACCACGGTTTTCTGCGGAGTGCCGGTGTTCGGTTTGATTTTAATCGCTGTCACGGGGATAGCTCCAGTCGACCGGAACATATATCCGCCTATCATCAACCCAATACAGAATATCGCAGTAGTATATGCCAGTCTGGTAAACTGGAATTGCGGTCGTAGCCATTCCCATACTCGCTCGAATATCCCGATGCCGTTCGGCTGCTGCGCGATTTGCGATTCAATCTTCTGCCAGGCATTATCCCAATATCTATCTTCCGGCGCCGGTACTGGAATAGCCTCATCTTGCGCTAATTCTCGAATCTTTTTTAATTCCTGGTATTCCCGTTGGCAGGTTTTACAGGTTTTTAGATGAGCCGAAATCTCATTTCGAATCTTAATCGAAACATCGCCATCAAAATAGTCCTGCAGGATATATTTAATACTTTGGCATTTCATACCTGACTCCTTTCTTCCTCTGTAGGTATCATCAAAATCATGAATCCTTTTTAGGTTAAATGGTCTTTTAGTTTCTTTCGCAATTGGTTCCGTGCTCGATGCAGATGCGTTTTTACTGTACCAATCGAACAGTTTAATTGCACCGAGATCTCTTCCAGAGTAAGCCCTTCTACTTCAAACAGAACAAAACTTAACCGCTGTTGGCTGGATAATTCTTCCATCGCCTGGTCCAATAATTGCCGATCGCCTAATTGCTCGATTTTATCTATTACCCTTGGTAGGGGCAGATTCTCTTCCGCATACGATTCGAGGCCTGCTTGCTGGATTTTCCTTTTTCGGAGCCAATCCCGGCCGAGATTGATGACAATGGTTCGCAGCCAGGTATAGAACGAATATTCCGATTTATATCGACCGAGATATCGATACGCGCGAATAAAACTCTCTTGTAACAACTCATCCGCATCCGCTTGATTCCGGACTACCCGATATGAGAGCAAATATACCGCTTGCCGATATCGCTGATATAATTCGGCAAATGCAGTGGTATCCCCCTGCTGACTTCTTTGGATAAGATCCATTTCTTCGCGGTTACGTTCTTGCTCGTGCACGAAATATCGTTCCTTTTATTTTTCTAAAATAATATACTTTATTCGCAATTAAAAAGATGACAAAAAGACCTAATTATCCAAATGCAACTCCGGTTATGCTATTTATTACCAAGATTAACCGCTGCTTTTACCTTATCATTGTACACCAACTGAGCGCTTTCAATAAAGCCTAGACCGGTTGCGAGAGAGGAATAAGTGATGCTAGGATATTATTAATAATCTAGCGGTATTTTACCTTTTTATCTAACCTTAATAAACTAAAAAGGAGCTAGCGTTAACGCGAGCATAATATGGCGGAATTCAATAAAGATTACGAAGCTTTAATTAAATCAATCGAGGATACCAATCGGAAACTTAAAGCCCGGGTTGATGAGCTTTCTATTCTACTGGATATCAGCACCGCTATGCAGAGTACCCTGGATTTGGAAGAAGTGCTCTATATCATCTTAACCGGAGTTACCGCAGGATTCGCTTTGGGATTCAACCGGGCGATACTCTTCCTGGTCGATGAAACCGGGAATGAATTAATCGGGAAAATGGGCGTTGGCCCCTCTAGCGGTGAAGAAGCGGCGAAAATTTGGAATTCGTTAACCACTCCCAATAGTTCTATCACCCGGATTATTACCGATGATGCGCTATCACAAAGCCGCAAATCACGATTGAACGAAATCGCTCAACAGATTCATGTTCCGTTAACTCCATCAGGTGGCATTATCGCTTTAACCGCTATCGAACGAAAACCATTTCTCATTCCGAATCCGGCTTTGGATAACCGGGTAAATCAGCAATTAACCTATTTACTTAATACCCAGAGTTTCGCTACCGCACCGTTAATATCCAAACAGCGGGTTATCGGTGTCCTCTGGGTAGATAATTTATATAGCAAAGAGCCGATTACTGATGAAGATTTACGGTCGTTAATGCGGTTCGCTGCCCAAGCAGGATTGGCCATCGAAAATGCCCAGTTATATCAGCGGATTGAACATTTTAATGAACAGCTTGAAAGTGAAATCGAACGGGCAACTGAAGAACTCCGGCAGACTGAGAAAGACCTTGCCCATCGAGAAAAACTCGCTGCGTTAGGCGAAATGGCCGCATCGGTAGCGCATGAAATGCGGAATCCGATGACCGCATTACGCGGGTTCGCACAACGCATGTATCGGCGGATGCCGGAAAACGACCCCAACCGGAAATATACCGAAATTATTATTGAAGAAGTCGACCGATTAGCCCGATTGATTCGGGATGTACTCGATTATGCCCGATTACCGGAACCGGAGTTGCAGTCGAATAATCTGAATACCTTGATTCCCGAATGGATTAATATGATTAAAGATGATGCCGCGAAACATAATATAACCATAACTACCCGATTTGATGAAATCCCATCGTTCTATTTTGATTCCGAACAAATCAAACAGGTTTTTTTGAACATTATCTCGAATGCGATTCATGCAATGGAAGATAACGGCGGGACACTTACTATTACTACTACTGCGGAAAATAATCAGGTAAAATTAGCTATTGCCGATACCGGTCCCGGGATTTGGCCTGAAATTATTAAAGATATCTTCAATCCGTTTTTCACCACCAAATCCGGCGGTACCGGACTGGGATTATCGATCGCACATCGGATTCTGGAAGACCATCAAGGCGATATTAAAGTGCAGAGTCAGGTTGGACAAGGAGCGACTTTTACGGTTATTTTACCGCTGGTAAAACAAATTAACTCAAAAACAGAAGAACTTATAAAATAAATATAAGTAATATATTTGTATATCTAATGTGCTTATATTAAATCACTTTTATTTGGAGGTAGTAAACTATGCCTGAAAAAACGATTCTCGTAGTTGATGACGAAAAAAATATCCGAATGCTGTTTGAAGATGAATTGACTGAAGCCGGATTCCAGGTAATCACAGCCGAAAATGGAAAAGAAGGGTTACGGTTGGCACTACAAGCGAAACCGGATTTAATCCTGCTGGATATCAAGATGCCGGATATGCATGGCGTCGAAGTATTGCAGAAGCTCCGGGAACAGGATAAAACCACCCCGGTTATGATGGTCACCGCTCATGGCGCTCGCAGTCCGGTATCGCGGTCGATGACCGAATGGGCGATTCGGAGTAAAGAGTTGAATATCGCTGATTATATTACCAAACCGGTAGATCTTGATGAGCTGATCGCAAAAATAAAAACGATTCTCCATATAAGCTAATGGGTATAAATAAGGTTTTATCTTGACAAGTATACCCATTATTGATTATCTTAATCCACTATAGCAAAATACGGTATACTATATTATTATAGATTATCAGCGGAAGGTTGATTCTCCTGATATCTATCATACAACTTGATTGAGAACGGAGCAAAATCGAATGTTTAAACCAGGTGATGTCGTTGTACATAGAACGCTCGGTGCCGGAGTAGTACTTAGCTTAGAAGAGAAAATTGTCGACGGTAGTGCGCTCAAATTCCTACGAGTACAACTGAAATTGAAAGAAGGGGATATTCTCATTCCCTGTACCGAGAATGGATGTACTGACCTGCGGTTAGCCATGACTCTTGAACAAGTCGGGCAAATTGAAAAGATATTGCAGACGAAATCGGCGCATAAACCTGGAATCGGAACTGCTCCTGAGGCTACTCTATCTCCGGAAGAAATGATTAATTCCCGCGATCCATTTAGGATTGCTAAAGCTATCCGATATCTGATTGATGAAAGTAAAGGAATAGAATTTACCGAAGCACATAAAGCGCTATTAACCTCGGCACGGACGGCGTTAGCCGGTGAATTAATGCAGGTTAAAGGGATCAGCCGGGCCGCCGCGTTTACCTTCATCACCCGAGCGCTGAAAGCCGGGGATATTAAGGCGAAAGAGCAGAAGAAAAAGCTTAAATAGCGCAGTCTGATGAAAGACCGTCTTAAGTTAGATAAAAACATAAGACTTCGGACTTAAGACTTAATACTCAGAACTGCATTCTATATGTATGAAAATATCCTGGAATATTACTTCCCGAAATCTATCCCCGATGCGGTAAATAAATTATCCCGAAAACCGGCGGGATCGGCAATAATCAGTACCGGTACGATTAATCTTACCTGGCGAAAACTACCGAAAATCACAACGGTTATCGATATCTCCCGACTAGGATTAAGCTATATTAAAGTAGATAATAAGCATATCCGGATTGGTGCTACTACTACTCTACAAGACCTCATCGAGTCGAAACCACTGAAACAAGTAGCAGACGGTATTTTAACCGCGGCAGCTAATGCTTGGTCATCTAAGCTACAACGGAATCTAACTCCTATCGGTGGTATCTTAGAAAACTTCAATCCGACGGCTGATATTATCACCGCTTTATTAGCTTTAGAAGCCCAGGTGATTATTCAAGGTAAGAAAACCAGAATCGTGCCAATATCCGAATTCTATCCCAAACCTTGGCTGACTGTATTAAAGAACGAATTTATCCGAGAAATAATTATTCCTAAATCTACAGCGAAATGCCTCGCTGCTTTTGATCGTATAGCGATCATTGCTTCCGATATTTCAATCATAAATGTAGCAGTAGCAGCACAAATTCAGCGCGGACTCTGCCGCAATATTCAAATCGCGGTTGGTGGCGGATTACCGATACCAAAACGGATACCGGAATTAGAAAAAGAATTTATCGGACAGAAGCTTGACTCAGCGGTAATAGAAACTCGCATAAATAAATTGGCCGAATGTATTCAGCCGATATCTGATTTCCGGGCTACCGCTGAATATCGAAGAAAAATAGCGTTGGTTCTTTTGAAAAGAGCCTTATTCAAAATTGCTGGTATTTAGAAATTAAAGCTTTAGATTTTTTTTGGTATTTGAACTTTAAGCATGTGACATTATTAAGATATCATGAAGATACAGGTTACTATAAACCAGAAAACAAGAGAACTTAGTATAGCTCCTCATGATATTCTCTTGGATGTTCTCCGCCGAGAAGGGTATCAGGGCGTAAAACGCGGCTGCGGGCAAGGGGACTGCGGTGCCTGCACAGTGCTATTAAACGGGACCCCGGTTAACTCCTGTCTGATTTTTGCTGCCCATTGTGCTGGTATGGAAATTACTACCATTGAAGGGATTGTTACTGCCGGGGATTTGCATCCGTTACAGAAATCGTTCCTCGACCATGGGGCAAGCCAATGCGGATTCTGTACTCCCGGCATGATTATTTCTGCAGAAGCATTATTAAAGAAGAATCCAAAACCATCGGAAGCTGAGATTCGGGATGCGTTATCCGGTAACTTATGCCGATGCACCGGATATATGAAACCATTAGCAGCGATAAAATCTGTTACGAAAGCTCGAAAATAAGAAAACACAATAGGGTTAGTCATACCGTATGAAAAATAAAGTTATCGGTAAGAATTATTGGAAGGTTGACGGTGTCGCGCTGGTTACCGGAGAAGCGCAATATGTCGATGATATCGACTTGCGCGATATGCTCCAGATAAAAATTCTTACCAGCCCGCATGCGCATGCCCGGATTCTGGATATCGATACCCGGGCGGCGGAAAAGCTTCCCGGAGTAAAATCGATTCTGACCTACAAGAATGTTCCTCGAATATGGCACACTACTGCCGGGCAGGGATATCCCGAACCTTCACCTTATGACGCGCTCATGTTCGATACCAAGGTCCGGTTTGTTGGCGACCGGGTAGCCGCTGTCGCTGCAGAAACGCTGCCAATAGCAAAAGATGCGGCTAATCTGATTAAAACTAAATATGAAATTCTCCCGGCTATCCTCGACCCACGCGATTCCATGAAACCCGGTGCACCCCGGATTCATGAAGAATCGGATTTAAAAGGGGTACATGATTCGAGCAAGAATATCGCAGCACATAATGCCATCGAAATCGGGCGCGTCGTAAAAGGATATCAAGAAGCGGATGCGGTTTGTGAGACTGAAATTGAGATCCCTTATTATCAGCATGCGATGATCGAACCGCATATTTGTATAACTTATTTGGATGAAAACAATCGGCTGGTGATTAGAACTAGCACTCAGGTTCCATTCCATTGCCGGCGAATCATCGCGCAAGTATTAGAAATCCCGATTAGCCGGATTCGGGTGATTAAACCTCGTATCGGCGGCGGGTTTGGTGGAAAACAGAAAATATTATTAGAAGATATCTGTTCGTTGATAACTCTCCGAACCGGGCGACCGGCGAAACTGGAATATTCTCGGGCGGAAGAATTTATCAGTGCTCGCACCCGGCATCCGATGATTATCGGCATGAAAGCCGGGATTAAAAAAGACGGTACTTTAACCGCAATGGAAATGAATATTCTTAGCAACACCGGCGCATATGGTTCCCATTCGTTAACCGTTATGAGTAATACCGGCAGCAAGAATCTACCGTTATATCATTCACCGAATATCAAGTTCTATGGGAACGCGGTATATACCAATCTCCCGGTATCCGGTGCCTGCCGAGGATATGGCGCAACACAAGGAGCATTCCCTCGGGAAGTTTTGATTGACGAACTCTGCGATAAGATTAATTTCGATCCCTTGGAATTCCGGAAGAAGAATCATATTAAACTCGGAGAAACCAGTCCAGTCTTCGTTGCTCTCGGCGAAGGACGAGAAGGATTCGAACAGTATATCAAAAGCTGCGGGTTGGATGAATGCATCGACCGCGGTGCGGCTGCTATCGGTTGGTATAAGAAACAACGGCGCTATCGTACAAAATCCGAAATTCGCAATTCGCAATCCGCAATCAAGACCGGTGTTGGGATGTGTACTCTAATGCAAGGGTCAGGGATACCCGGAGTTGATATGGGTGGCGCTAGAATTAAAATGAATGAAGATGGGTCGTTCAACCTCCTGATCGGTGCTACGGATTTAGGTACCGGTAGCGATACTATCTTAGCCCAGATCGCTGCTGAAACCTTAGCGGTAGATATCGATAAAATCCTGGTGTATTCTTCTGACACCGATTTCACCCCTTTCGACAAAGGAGCTTATGCTTCCAGTACCACTTATATTTCCGGCGGTGCGGTTTTGAAAGCGGCGGAATTGGTGAAAAAGAAAATTTTACAAGTAGCCGCGGAAATATTAAATGAACCTATCGATAACTTCTCTTGCAAAGAGGCTACGGTTATCAGTACTTCCGGGAAATCGGTTACTTATCGGGAGATTATGGACCGGTCGTTGTATAATGTGAATCAGTTCCAGATTGAAGGGGAAGCGTCGCATATGTCATATGAATCCCCGCCACCGTTTGCTGCGCATTTCGCTGAAGTTGCGGTTGATACCGAAACTGGAGTAGTGAAAATACTAAACTATGTCGCGGCAGTAGATTGCGGTACCATTATCAATCCAAACCTCGCTGAAGGGCAGACTGAAGGTGGGGTATTAAATGGTATCGGGTATGCCTTATCCGAAGAAATGGTTTTTGATAAATCGGGGAGGGTGGTCAATCCAAGTTTCCATGGATACCGGATTTTCTCGACTCTGGATGTTCCTCCGATTAAAACGATTCTGATTGAAACCTATGAACCAACCGCACCTTATGGTGCCAAAAGTGTCGCGGAAATTAGTATTAACGGTCCGCTACCTGCCATCGCCAACGCTATTTACGATGCTTGCGGCATCAAACTCCGGAAACCGCCATTCACCCCGGAAAAAGTTTTAACTGCATTGAAATGACTTACCACGAAAACACGAAAATATAAAACTACGAAATATACTAAAAAAACATTAAAACCAGCTACGGATTTTCCAGAGTATATCTTAGGTAATGACTAAATATCTTCAGTCCATTTGGTTCAAGATATTGAACTACTACTAAAAATCAGATTGGCAGCCTGCCAATTTGATTCTTCCTCCCAAATCCACCCGTGCCATTTTGGCATTGAGCACCGTTTAGATTGGGAAGGGTACCAGAGCGGCTTCGACCCGCTCTGGTACCTCTCCGGTATCGGATTATAGAGAAAAGGTATCGAATTCGGGGGATAAAACAAGATAATTGCAATAATATCAGTGATTTAAATCATTCGCAGGAAAAGAATAGCCATTGGGGGTACAGAATATCAGATTGGCAGGCTGCCAATCTGATATTTCGCTTGGATAGGATTATACTATGCCGATTATGCCTCCAAAATAAACCAACTGAAGTTTTGGTAGAGATTTGCCCATTTTTATGCCGGGACGATCCGCCTGAGGCGGATGAGTCGCCCCTACCCAGAATACTTCGGGCGGGGAAACCCCGCCCCTACTATCGGTATCTACTCAGCTATTTCGTTGTCTGCTGGGTATATGTTTCGTATACCTTTTTATCTTTGGTATCCAGCAATACTTTATCGGTTTTCTTATCAATCATCATCCAGCGGTCGATTTGTCCATCTTCGTTAGTATCGAACTCCATCAGCCCGGGATATTCCCATTTTTCTGGTATCCCATTATCATTCAAATCGAAATAGGACATCTTCCAATCACCATATTCGGAAATAATCACATATTCCGGATTCCCATCTTTATTCCGATCCTGAGTCTCGAACATAAATGACGGTCCACCCGGCCGGCTGAAATATTCCAGATTCCGTTTCATGCCATTTTCGAAATAATAAATATAATTCAATCGCGGATCGAGATACTCTTTTTCCGGACTATTTTCCCGGGTAACTATCTTTTTTATCAACGCTGGATAATATTGGGCAACGTTCTTTTCGAACACCGGAGTATAATTGGTGATTCGAATCCAATCGGGATCGGTAACCTCTTTAGCTAATTCCAATCTGCCTGAAGTAGATTTCTCATTCACAGCATCTACCACCATGGTACCGGTTAAGGATATCTTCTGCCCGCGTTTAATATCTTTTTTATCATAGACCGGCCACGAGATGGTTATCGGAGTCTCCTGTCCTTTCTTAAACCATTCGGTCCGACCGATGCCGGTACTATCGAAATATTCTTTTTTATCATACACTTTATCGGTATCTTCATCATATGCCAGCCCAATAATTCGATTATTGTCGAGTATCGGATCGATGGTATCCAAATGCCGCGCTTGTTTAATCAGAGTAACGATTTCTAGATTGCTTTTCATCGCGGCAATATTAAACGCGCGATTGATATTCTCTTTCGCTCCATGCTCCAGCAGCAGTTTGATAATATCCGGAAATTCGAAAAAAGTCGCAATATATAAAGTCGTGTTCTTTTTCGCATCCGCGGTATCCGGGTTCGCTCCGGCAGTTAATAGCTGCTTAACTTTATTAGTATCATGCAAAACGATGGCAGTAATCAAATTCTTATTCCGGTTGGTGCCATATTTCGCAGCTCCGGCCTTAACCAGCATTTTCACCAGATGGTCATATTCATTATCCGCCGCTAACATAACTGCCGTTTCCCCTTTTGTGGATTTCAACTGCATATCCGCTTTTTTATCCAGCAGCAGCTGCACCAACTCCGCATCTCCGGATAGGACGGCAAGCATTAGCGGAGTATACCCAAACTCGTTCTCCTGGCCATTAACTTTCGCACCTTGCGCTAATAAAGCGCGAACGATAGTCTTATTCCCCGACTTAATCGCCAGCATCAGTGCCGTCATCCCGGTATTCTGATTCTGTAAATTCGGATTCATTCCTGCTCTTAAGAAAAGACTGACCGCAGTAGTATCCTTATGCAAAATCGAATAAATAAATCGATCCTCAGAGAACGGAATATTCCGTTTCGCTAATTCTTGACTGGCCGGAGAAACCGGTATCGTTAATCCTGAAACTGCTGTCAATAATAACAGTCCAACTGATATAATCAATAATCTTTTCATATAATTTCTACTCCAATAATAAGAATGATAAATTTAAAATATCATATCAAGCTAAGCCTGTCAATGCAATACCTGATTTAATCGGAATAAGTTATACCGGCAATATTTTCCGCCATTTTTCCGGATGCCCGATACCGAATCCAATCCTCCCGCTATCGCCAATAAGTTCGAGTTTGAAAAATCGATTATTCCCAAAATATACCTGCATACAACTCCGAAGTTCGCTGACTTTCGTAATCGACGAAATCGGAATTACCAGTTGTTCACCAACCAAAGGAGTCAAGATTAGCTGGTGATCGACATATTGGATAATTCCGGGCGATTGAAGTGCACCATGGATGATTAACCCATCATCTTGCAAGTCCGCTGATTGCCGCAGATATTGCCGCTTTTTATCCAATCGCTGACCGATATTGAAATATAATCGATAGAATATCCCGGCAAGAAAAAGAGCTAACGCCGGAAATAATATCCATTCCCAGGGCGGTATTCTATTACCAACGATTGTAGTTATGAGCATGATAACTCCACCTAATATTTCAACGAAGAAAAATAAATATACCGCATAGAGGATTCGATTCTTCGGTTTCCAAGGAAATAAAGTTACTCCCCAGAAAACATCCCGGTCTTGACTCCACAAATCCGCTTGCATGATATCAGCTAATATCCCCGGTTTCTTTTGACTACGCCCTGCGCTAAATATCCGATTCAGATACTCCGGATTCCCGAAATGTTCCCGAACTAATAATAGCATATCCGCTTCCGATAATTGCGCATTATCATTTAAGTATTCGAGCGCTTTATCTTCAAGATGAGTATAGAGTTCTTCTTTCGCATCATTATTCAACCGTTGCGACTTTGCGATATGCTCAGCTAACTCTTGCAGGTTTTGTATTACCTGCTCACTCAATTTATTTGCCATGGGCCACCTCCATAAATCGGGTAATCAATCCATCGAATTGCTTCCATTGTTCGGTTTGTAATTGTAGTGCTTCCCGGCCTTTTGCCGTAATATAATAATATTTGCGTTTCCGACCGGAGTCAGCTGTTTGCCATTGTCCGCGAATGAGTTTCTCCTGTTCGAGTTTATGGAGTACCGGATAAACGGTCCCTTCCTGCCATTGGAATAAATCGCCGGCTATATCGTTCATCCGTTTAACAATCTGATATCCATAACTCGGTGCTGAGACTAAAACTCGCAAAATTAATAAGGCTGTTGAGGCCCCAACCAATTCTTTCTGATTCTGCAGCATCGGAGACCGTTCCTTTCTCAGATTAAGAACTTCTAGGTATAGTATACTATGAAGTTCATAGTATTGTCAAGCGCTTTCCTTAATTACCCTGCATAAGACTGGGTTTTGGTGGCTAATCATTGCGCTCAAGCCTTATTAATTAACTTGAATTATATTGATTTATCGACAAATAAAGCATATACTTAATAGGTCATATATTACTTCAATGAAGAGTATCGAGTACTAAGAATGCTGATGGTATCCGTTCAACTCAAATCTCTTTCTTTTAACCTATCAGGTAAGGAAGTGGAATACTATGGCAAGTGTAAAAGCCGGTTGGGGTGGATGTAAGATTTGTAAAGCCCCGGGTAAAGAGCTCCGGCAATGCGTTTATTGTCAAGCGGTAGCCTGCGCCCAATGCTGGAAAGAACGAAACGATGTTTGCCCGGTATGCAATAAATAACCAGTAAAAAAAATCCCCTACCCAATCGGGTAAGGGATTTAAAAAGTTCTTTATTACAATCGCTCCGGTACCATATACTTAGTATTTCCTCCAGACTTCTGAAGGAACTTTCGTTGGTGGCAGAACCCCAACGCCACTGAGATTTATGGTTGTGATCGGGAAAACCGGATCATTACTATAGATCGATAAAGTCGCGGTTCTTGTTCCCGCACTATTCGGATGGAATCGGATCGGGACTTCTACCGATTGATTCCTCGCCAATTGCAGATTGACTGACCCTATCGGATAATATTCCGCACTGTTCGCTATAATATTATTCACCGTTAATATCCCATACCCAACATTCGTAATCTGTATCGGAATATCGAGCCCGAAGCCAATGGTCACCGTTCCATAATTAATATTTGCCGGAGATAAACTGATTGATGGTATCCCCGTGTTATAGATTAACAAAGTTACCGGTATTGAAACCGGCGTTTCATCCGGGTCATTACTACTTACGATAAAATACCCGGTAGTTTCTCCGGTCGGTAAACTGGTCGCATCGAAGGTTACAGTTATCTGACTATACGTTCCACTCGGATTTACTCCTGCGGTCAGTGTTTCATCCAGCCAATCAAGCACATCACAATTATACGACTCATTGACATCTCGTGCAGTGCCGCTGAATCCCGCAAGTGCATACATGGTACCATCGCTATTAACCGCCATCGAAAGCCCTTCTCGTGCATAATTGAGATAAGGAATCTCAGTTGACGACATCGTCCAGGAGTTCGTTAATGGACTATATCGTTCAACTACGGTAGTCCAATATGACCATGGACTACCGCCGCCAATCGCATAAATATAATTCCCATCCGAACATACCCCAAGATCACCACGCGCAAGATTCATCGAAGATTTAACGGTCCAGGTATTACCTACCGGGTCATATTCTTCACAATAAGCCGCATTAGCACTGCTGGTCCATCCACCAATAGCATAAATCTTGTTATTAATCGCGGCCGCGCCAAGATAATTCCGAGCATAATTCATCGATGATTTCTGACTCCAAGAGTTCGCCACCGGATTGTATTCATAACAGGTATTCAATTTACCGGAAGAGCTACTTCCACCAACCACATATAATTTCCCGTTTACCACCGCTGCCCCTGCACCGCAGAATGGTTGCGGTAATGAAGCGCCGGTAGTCCAGGTATCATATTGGGTATCGTAGATTTCTAATTCGGAATGATAATTGTAACTATTATCATAGCCACCGGCAACATAGATTTTATTCCCGATAACCCCGCAACAGATATTTGCTAACGCAGTCGGTTTATTGGTTTTACTCACCCAAGTACCAAGATTGGGATCGAACATTTCCACACTATTACTAGCCACATCAGAACTATTCCAACCACCAATAATATAGATTTTCCCATTCACCGCAGCAGCGGCTGCACGATATCGAGCACCATTCATCGCCGGATTAATCGTCCATCCGCTCCCGCTGAAAATCAGTTCACCATCGTCGATATTCAAACTGTTTTTAGTCAATCGGCCAGGATATCGATCGGGATTAACTCCAAATATATATGGTAATTGCGCCACCGTACGGAATCGACTATCTTCATTTCCTGTATTACCCAAAATCCCTATATCAGACAGACTCTCAGCAATCTGCCAGGAAAGCGTAGTTCCGCTAGAGGCTGTATTCCGAACCGTCATAATATCGGTTAGAATAGTTCCCTGCAGCATGGTTTTTGAGAATGCAGTCGGCTGAATATCGATATCCGGCGGAATTATCCCAATTCCGGTTAAACTGATTGATGCTGTGCTTACATTGCTATAGATTGTTAAGGTGCCGGTTCTGGTACCAGCAGCAGATGGGATAAATCGAGCAGTGATATCCGCATATTGATTTCTGGGAAGCCGAATATCACCTGACCAAATCCTAACATAATCGCTGCTCCCGCTGGTAATCGCAATATTTGATACGGTTAATATTCCGTATCCCGAATTCGTAATTCGAATCGGATTATTTACGCTTACGCCAGTATACACCGAGCCATAATTGATACTCGATGGCGATACACTTAGTTTCGGTATCCCGGGCAATACATGCAATGACGCTAGAACATTCACTGGATTTTCATCCGGGTCGTTGCTGGTAATGATAATGTATCCTGAAGTATCACCAATAGGTAATTCACTCGCATCATAGACTACGGTGATAATACTATATGTAGCCGTGGCAATTGTTCCTGATTTCGGATTCTCATCCAACCAGGATAGTCCAGCAAGTTGCAATGCTTTATAAATGTTGATTCTGCCATTCGTCGCACATTTTCCGATGAGTGCGGCAACCGTATCTACAGAATTCACTAAGACTTGTTTCACCTGGGCAGGAGTCGCTGATAGGTTCATCGACCAAATCAGCGCGCAGGCTCCGGATACATGCGGTGTCGCCATCGAGGTGCCGTTGAAACTATCATACCCACCAGGGATGGTACTATAAATATTCACACCGGGTGCACCGACATCGACTGAAGTCGGCCCGTAGTTTGAAAATGAGGCAAGAAGATCATCATCATCGGTAGCCGCAACGGCAATAACATTCGGTAAATCGTAACTTGCCGGGTAGGTTGGATTCGTATCGTTATTATTTCCATAATCATTTCCGGCAGCCGCAACAAATAGCTGCCCGGCAACGTTCGCGGCACTTATTGCTGCATATAACGAAGAACTATATCCCCCGCCACCCCAGCTGTTGGAAGTCAGTTTCACTCCCATTTTCGCCGCATAGAGAACGGCTTCAACCGCATCAGCGGTCGAACCAGACCCGCTATCATCCAAGAATTTCAAAGGCATAATTTTCGCCTGCCAATTTACTCCAACCACTCCGATACCATTATTCCCTTCACCAGCTATCGTACCGGAACAATGCGACCCATGGTCATTATCATCCATCGGATTATTATCATTATTAACAAAATCCCAGCCGATAGTATCATCGACATACCCATTCCCATCATCATCAATACTATTAAACGGAATTTCATCCGGATTATGCCAGATATTATTTTTTAAATCCGGGTGCGTATAATCAACCCCGGTGTCGATTACTCCGATAATAACGTTACTATTTCCAATACTCAGGTTCCACGCTTCCGGTGCGTCAATATCGGCATCCGGAGTCCCGCCAGTCTGCCCGGTATTATTCAATCCCCAGAGTTGCGCAAAATCCGGATCGTTTGGCATTCGGAAATTATGAACAATATAATTGGGTTCAGCATATTCTACCTGATCTCGATATTTAGCATAAGTAGCAATCGCTTCAGCGACATTTTTCCCGGAATTAAGTTTAAGTCGGGTTACTCCGATTGTCGGATAATATTTCAATTGTTGAACCCCTACTTCGGAATTAATCGCATTGATAGCGAGCGAGTTAGCCGTCGATTTGAATTTAACTAAGAGTTCATCTTTAGCATATTCCGCATTGGCCTGGATAGAAAATGGATCATGTTTCACCGATGGTAGTGATTCAAGATTATAATAATCAGCTCCGAGCGAAAATCCGGCTATCGTAACCATACTCACCGCATCGCGGATAGTATAACTTAAATCCGAGCCACCGGTATTACTAATGGTAAATTGACCATAGGTGGTACTTCCTTGAATTACGGTTGCCCATGGTAACGGATTTAAGAAAACCGCAATATCCGGTGCCGTTACTCCGGTTCCTATGAGAACAACCGTCGTATCGGACGAACTGGTATCGTTACTTGAAAATGACAGCAACCCGGTGCTCACGCCAATCGTACTTGGAGCGAATCGTACAATAATATCGCCATACTGATTCTTATCCAAATAGAAATCACCGGTATCAACCCGACTAAAATCAGTCGTATTTCCAGAGATAGCAATATTTGTCACCGTAAGGGTACCGTATCCGATATTCGTGATACGCAAAACACTATCTGCACTGCCTCCAACATAGAGAGACCCGAAATTAATAGTATCGAGCCCAACATTTAACTGCGGTTGTCCCGGCAGGACATGGAGCGTTACCGGAACAAATTCCACCGATTCATCCGGGTCATTGCTGGTCACGACAATATATCCAGAGGTATCGCCAACCGGTAAATTAGTAGCATTAAACGTTATGGTAACCAAACTATAACTACTCGTAGCAGTAGCACCGGATTTCGGATTTTCATCGAGCCAATCAAATTGCAATGAGATAGCGCGGTCTACTACCTGTTGTAATTCAGCGAATGAATCGGCTGCTGCATATGCAAATGATAATGAAGTGGTATTTCCGGAAACGATATCGCCAAGGTCATAATGTAACAGTTCCATGCCATCAAATCCATAAATCGGGCCGGTAGGATTATCTTGATCTGTGGTTCGTTGATAATAATCATCCCAGCCATCGATATCGCGATAGTCTGGAGGAAGACCGGCAGCGATAGCAGCATAATGTACATCCCAGGCATAAATCATGTTATGGGTTGAATCATAACCCCAGTTATCGTTATCGTAGGTGGAATCGATATCCCAATCCGCAAAACTCTTATATACCACCTGACTCATCGTCCCGCCATAATTATTGGCTATATCAAGATCCATTTTAATGTATTTATCATTTTTCATGAAGGTAAACAGATGGGTAATATCGAGTTGACCTCCACTAGTACGAGTCACTACTTTAACGATAACTTGTGAAGAGTCATTTGCCAGTTCAGTATACGATACCGGAACAATACCATTATGCAAATCATATGCCGCATATTCGGTATGGTCGTAGCCATCATTGTAGCAGATGGTATATCCACTCATATAGCTGCCGACTTGTAAGTGTTCCGTTCCCGGTGGATATTGAAATGGCATAATTTCACCGTAATTGCTAATCCCGAACGATAAATAGGTACCGGAATATGTTGCCATTAATTGTTCCTGACCGGAGATAGGATGATCATTAAGAGTTGGGACAACCATTCCTATATTAGATAAGGATGAACGATTGGTTGTCTTCAAATCGTCGCCTACCGTAAATATTCCTGTGGTACTAGAACTCTCAGTAATATCCCAAGTTAATGCAACACTTCCCGATTGGATATTACGAATGGTCATCGTATCATAGAGGATTTGTCCCTGCATAATAGTTTTAGTAAATGATGCTGGTTGGATATCGATATCCGGTTAAACTACTCCGAGCCCGGCTAAAGATACATTAACTGTTGGCGAACTGGTATCGTTACTAGTAATTGTTAATGTTCCGGTTCGGCTCGTAGCTGAAGAAGGACTAAATTGAACGGTAACCTCGATATACTGTTCTGCAATAAGTGTAGTTATTCCTGACCAGAATCGGGAGAAATCAGTCCCGGTGATAGTTACATTTGATACGGTAAGGGTACCGAATCCAATATTCGATATCCGGACTATCGAATCTATACTCGACCCAATATTAACTTCTCCGAAATCAATATTGCTGGGTACGACACTGATGATTGGAGTAGAAGCAGTAGTCGCAATCGGACTACTCACTCCAACGATATCTAAATATCCTCCTGCGGCATAAGAGCCACCGGTACAATATATTCGTTGTTTACCATCAGCTGCAGTCCCTACTGCTGCCGGCATATAGGTTGATGGACTTATATAATTGGTATCGGTTACCCACGCCCCTAAAGTTCCACTGATGAATGGTGCCCAATAGGTGGTATCAATCCGAACTGAGTCAATAGTTCTACCCGCAATACTAAATATTCTATTCCCGCCACTGACTCCGGCAGAATCGTATACCGGAAATGGCATTTGTGCCGTTTGCAATACCCAACTGCCTAATGTACCATCACCATTTATTGGCGCTACATAGACGTTCTGAGTGATATTATTGCTCGCTAACGACCATGCGGTAGCACCGCCATAAAATATCATGTATCCATTCATCGCCACCGCGTTTCCGAACCAATTGGGTACAGGCACCGGCGTCGTTTCAGTCCAGGTACCGATGGTGCCATTGGTAGATATCTTAGCGTAATATACCTGATTGGTTAAAAAATATCCACCACTTGATATATCATAACATTCCCCGGCAATATCATAAATATATCCATTATAGATTGCTCCGGCATGACAGTCGTTACCGCCATGCGGTAATGCCGGACTGGCAATCCCCCATGAACCGAGAGTTCCATCAGGATTAATGGTTGCCATATATACATACGGATTCATAACAGTGTAATTTTCATCTTCACCACCCATAACATAGAGCTTGCCGTTATATGCGAAAACCGCGTTTTTAATATACTCCAGGTTCTGCGGTAGATACGTGGTAATATCCCAACTACCAATGGTACCATCGGCATTAAGATGACCGACATATACTGATCGGTAAAATAGCTCGAGAGATAACCGCTGACCACATACAGATGCTGGTTATATACCGCAGAGCCATGATGAGCTATGGTTACCGGTAACGGAGTAGTTGTCGACCAGGTGTATGCAGCGAAAGTATTACCTACAAAGAGTATACAAAACAATATGGTTAATCCAAATAGGGGTTTTATTTTCATGATTAGTCTTCCTCCTCGAGAAGATACAAACACTTAAATTTAGTGATAATAGAAATCTTTGTCAAGTATATCTAAATCTTTTTAGGAGAATTGAATAATTGTTAATAGATAGGAGATAAAAATCAAAAATGCAATATAAATTTAGAATCAAATAACCTTATTTCTTTTCTTCGGATTCCCGCTCTTCGGTAATACCTTCGGAGATCAATACTTGTTTTAAGGCATCGACCACCTGCGGATGGAACTGATGGCCGGCTTCTTTTGCGATTTCTTCATATGCCTGCCATGGTGCTTTTCCAGCCCGATACGGTCGGTCGGTAACAATAGCATCATAGGCATCTGCCACAGCTATTATTGCTGCACCAAGCGGAATAGATTTAATTTGTTCAGAATCAAATCTCTTTTCAACGAAATAATATTTATGATGCGCCAGCACCAAGGGTACCGCTTCTTTCAATACCGTCGATACCATCGCCAGCAAATCCGCTCCTTTTTCCGCATGCGTTTTCATGATTTCTTTTTCGTCAGCAGTCAATTTCGCCGCTTTATTAATCAAATCCATACTGATCTCGGTTTTCCCGATATCATGCAATAACGCTGCCGTCTTTATATTTTCTACTTCAAACCGCGATAATCGCATCACATGCGCTATATCTTCCGCCAGATGCGATACTCGAATCGAATGCCCTTTGGTATATCGGTCGGATGATTCCAGATATTTCGATAATATTTCGATTACTCCGATATAGGCTTCCCGTAATTCCCGGATCGTTCGTTCTTTTTCTTCATAGAGATATCCGATTGCAGCACTGGTCAGAATCAGGAAACTTGCCCAAGCAAGCAGACTTATTCCTACATAGAGTTGCATGCCGGCCTCGGCAAAAAAAGTTTGCGGGAATAATAATGCTGTCCAAGCCACGGCGAGCACGCAGAGCACTGCAGTTAAAACCGCAAATCGTTTCCCCAGATAATATCCGGCAATGATTATCGGAAGATAAAAGAAGTTCAGGAAACCTATTTTATAAGGGACAAAATAATTGATTACTACGGCACCAAGGAAAATTGAAATCACCAGGATTTTTTCAAAATGGCGACTAAAAAACAGTTTTATTTTGTCCATAACAGTAATACTTAAAAGTTAATTATTTGGTATACTAAAATGTGAGTTTAATTTCCCCTAGTCAGTATATCCTAATCCCGCAAAATAAGCAAGCATGAATGGAATTGAGCTTGATACATGAAAGAAATATTAAAAACCAGCTGGGATTTATTTCTGTTTCTCATCACTCAGATTGTAAGGATATCAACTTCTATGAAATAATATTATAGAATTACTAAACTATTTTTTCAATAATCATCCACTAAAATGTTAAGGATTATGAGTTAAGATTATGAATAAACCCGTGCCATTGAAATTGACTAAACAGAAATTCATTGCTCCTAAAACAAGTAATACTATTATGCAGCAGTTGCTAACTGAACTGAATACTGAAGAAATAGCGATAGTTAAAAATCCGGCTTATATCTATTCTCCGATCGAGTTCTATCCACTGGCTCCGAAATATACCCAACCATTACCAAAAATTACCGGTATTGTACAAGACATGGATGGAACGACAACAACCACCGAACTCTTATGTGTCCATTCGCTGGAATGGATGATACGCCGTATTTCCGGACGAACCGATATTTCCGACTGGCAAGGGCTTGATCGAACGAAAGATTACCCACATATTATCGGGAATTCTACCACCAAACATGTCGAGTATCTGATCAGAACCTATGAAAAGGAAATTAAATTCGATGCATTCCGAACCGCTTTTTTTGAAGCGATTATCTGGACGTTATCCATGGGCCAAGACGCATCGAGGCGAAAGGAAGTTATTGCTAATATCCAAGCGCTCGGAATCGGTATCTTGTTTGAAGATAGGGATTTTAAAACCGCTATTGTTTCCGGTACCTATATCGAAAAATCAGCTCAGAAATTGGCTCAGAAATTAATCGATAAATATGGGTCGAATCTAAACCTTTACCGATTCTCAGATAAAGTTCGGGCAGCGCTAGATATTTATTATTATCGATATCATACCATCTTGATGGATATCGCTGCCGGACAAGGACGCACCCGGGCACAAGAGCTTCTTCCGGCATCATCTACCCATCGGTTAATCGAACCTATGCCGGCTATATCGGTTTTTCTGGCGTTAGTTAAAGGATGGTTGGGAGAGGATGTCGGGATATTCTATAACCAAATTGCCGACTATATTATTTCAAAATCCCGACAGTGGGATCAAGCGGAATTATTGCGCTATAAACCACGGCTAGCTAAATTAGGTAGATATTTTAATCAGCATCCGGCGAAAATAGCAGTGGTCACCTCTTCAATCGCTTACGAAGCGAACATCGTTTTATCGGAAGTGTTTAATGTAATCCGAGAACAAATCGGTGAATGGCAGATATCGGATAAAAAGAAAAAAATACTAATCGACAGATTCAGAGATTATCGATTGGTATTCGATGGATATATTACGGCTTCCGATTCTTCCGAAATCAGATTAAAACCACATCGGGATTTGTATAGTATCGCATTGCATCAGCTAGGAATCCCGAAATCGGAATATCGGCAGGTTATCGGATTCGAAGATAGCGAGTCGGGTACGATCGCAATTCGCGCTGCTGGTATTGGAATAAGTGTTGCGGTACCGTTCGCTGACACTGCCGACCATGACCTATCCGCCGCTACCTATATCTTACATGCGCAACTACCAGAAGCGATTCTAGCCTATAATTGCTTCCTCGATCCAAAAGTATTAAAGCAATATTAAATTCGATATTTGCTTTTGTTTGTCTATCCCACTAACAATCAAGCTTAATTGTAATAATCTTTTTCGCGCCTATGGCTAACCTTACGCTACCCGCATTATCTATCGGAAGAGGATTAATAACCGTTTCAATAAAATCAGTTACTTCAGCTTTTTTTATTGGTTTCAATAACTGAAGTTTACCATTGATAACTTTATCGGTTGGATTATATAGCCGCAGAATAACTCCATCACCGGATTCCGCTAACTTGCACGCGCTGAGTACCGACTGCGCAGGGATCGAAATAAAACTTACTTCAAGTGGTAACGTTCCTTTCTTCATCGCTTTCCCGCATTGGGCTATCCGGCTGGGATGATTGAATAATAACGCTTCCTCCATAACTCGATGTTTATCCCAAGTTCCCTGATGCGGATAGATGGCATATCGATACACCTGTTTCCCTAAACATTGGGTTCCTTTCATCTGTTCGCGATAATCGACTCCACCTTCTTCCAGTAGCGCCAGTTTTAATGAAAATGAACGAAGTAGCGTTAATGCCATCGTTCGCTCCTGATCGTCAATCACTTCATACTCTTTAATTCCATCATTAAAAATCGCTAAGCTTCGTCCCGGACTTGATACTACCACAAAATTATTCTGCGGTTTTTCCCGCATATATCGTTCATTCCAATCACTATCATCCGGATTCTCGATTTTTCGTTCGACCACATCAAATTGGCCATCAGCGTAATGGGTATCAGTTCTAACTCCACTGGGGAATAATACCCGAAGCCGATGATATTCAACGGTATTCTCAAGTGTAGTTTCTAGTTCTACCAATTTACTGCCTTTTATTAAAGTAACCAAAGTAGTTATCGGTACCGATTTAAGGGTAGCGCTCCGTGCCGTTTGAGTTTCATTCAATGTCTCGGGAAGCAACATGGTTAATTTTATAGCATACGTGGTTTTTAACGGCCCGCTTTCAATCAAAGCAATATCTGCCGTCTGATTTAGTGAAGTATATATTTGATCGAATTGCGGCGGTTGGGTTACCCAAGGTGACCCGGATTCACCCCGGTCTTCAAAATAATGCTGGTTAGCGAAAATGTTACCAGTCTGTTTATCGGTAATATTCAAGGTACCATTAGGATTAATTACTACCTGCAGGAACTCGTTTTCCATAACATTAGGCGCAATCGTCAGGGTACCGAACTTTCGTTTAACCGTATTTTTTAGTATGACCTGATATACCTTATATCCGCATGCAGGAAGTTTGCCGGATTGGAAATGGACAGTAATGCGTTTCACCGGGAACATCATCGGGGTATCAATCATCGTTTGTAACACCGGATAAGTAGTATCAATCGCCTGCACTTGTACCGGAACTTCTTGATGACCAGCTAAATCACGGATACCTATCGAATTCCATTTCATCGTTTTGGGTATATCGATTGCTGCGGTTATAAGTTCTTCTCGTTCAAATGGTAAGGGATTGAATACCACTAGACAAATCGCATCTTTATCCAGTTCTGAAGTATCGATTCGTTTCACAATTTGCTGGAATGATCGATACAGTACATTCTGTGATATTTCCAGTGATTGATGGTATCGATACATCATATCCTCATGTACTTTATCGACACTGCATCCGCCGATCGAATCATGGCCATGGTTCCCCAGCAGATATTTCCAGGATAAATCGAGGAATCCTTTGGGATATTTCGCTCCAACTAAGGTTACAAAAGTCGCTATTGGCTCTGCATAATTCTGCAACATTCGTTCGGTTTTAGTATTCATCTGCTTGATATACATTCGTGCGGAAGTGACATAGCCATACAATACTGATATAGACGGGGTTTTATATCCATACCGCATTTCACCTTTTATGGTAACCAAATCTTTAACCGCAGATTTCAATTTCGCTATATATGCCGGCAGATTACTATGAATTACCCGGTCATTTTCGAGTATCGCATCGCAATCTTTGATCAGTTTCGCCTCTAAAGGATGCGGCGCACTGCTATCATGCCCATTCATCCAGGCGAGATATTTGGTAGTAAAATCTTCTTTCTGCATATCCCGCAATTGTTCACACCATTGCTGTAATTTCTTTTTGTGGTACTCCATCGGTTGGTCAAGCAACTCATAATCCGCATCGATTCCCGCCCAGGGGTCGCAAATCCGGAATGGTACTCCACCGGTATCCCATCGATATTCCCGTTCCCAGGGTTCGCGATTAAACATCGCCCGGCGATATACGTAATACCAGAAGTTATATCTTGGCCAGGTAGAAAATCGGGAGGCGAGCGATTTCGTTCCATCAGCTCCTTCCCAGATAAACTCAGAATGCGGCGCTTGTTCAGTGCTTACTCCCCGGTAAAACAGAATCGTATCTATCCCAAACCCGGCATAAATCTGCGGGAGTTGCGATATCTGCCCCCAAGAGAACGGAGTATACCCTACTTTCATTGGTGCACCAAATTCCGCGGCGACTTTATACCCGGTCATTAAATTCCGAATTAACGATTCTCCGGACACCAGGAATTGGTCTGGTAAGGTATACCAAGGCCCGATGAACAACCGACCGGACTGAACCAAGGTTTTGATTCGTTCCTTATTCTCCGGGCGAATCATCAAATAATCTTCTAAAGGTATAGTCTGCGAATCGAGATGATAATATTTATAATCCGGATTTGATTCCATGATTGCTAATAGACTATCGAGCATTTCCACCAGATAGAACCGGGTTTTCTGCAGCGAATATCGCCATTCCCGATCCCAATGGGTTTGGGAAATAACATGGAGTTCATATTTCTTTTTCGGCATAAAGATTCCTCCTTAAAGAGAATCTACTAGACCATCATTATCTGAATTATAATAAGGAATAATGCTGAAGCGGTCAACAAGTAGGTAAGTTAAATAGATATCTTCAAAGCAAATTCACCGGCGGTGAATTTGCTTTGATAGTATATATTTGGTTTTTGGTACTCCAATTCTATTCATGGAGCACTTTAAAACAACGCATGATCCCAATAGTAAGGTAAATCCTGATCTTGATTTACAGATACTTCATCAAAATATAAGGTCGCCCAGGAATTATTGATGGGATTGATTCCGACCGCCTGTACTACTGCATATTCGGTCATCGGAGTATACGCTACTTTTAATTGGTTCCACTGATTCGATTCCCATTTCCCGGGATATAATACTACATTGCCGCTCTCGATGATTTTATCCCCCTCAGGCGGATAGCTATAGAGATATAAATATACTTTCTGCGTCTCACCACGCGATACGGCATCGCTATATACCCAAACCGAGGCACAAGCATTTCTCCCTGAATATGGCAGTTGAACGCTCTGGCTGGCTTTACCTTTATTTCCACCGTACTGGGTTAAACATAGCATCGAATATGCGGTAGTCCAGACCCCGGCATATAATGATTCTCCATATCGTTCGAGTATCCATCCTACAGTATTTTCATCAAAACTTGGATTTAGCATCGCTACGTTCGTTGCTCCATAACACCGTTCAACCTGCGGTTCTGCAGGATAGACCCATAGATCATCTAAATAGAGACTGCCCCAAACTCCACTACTTATCGGATTTATACATACCAATTGTATCCCTAACATCGTATTCTGTGCATAGAATGAGACCTCTAGTTCTTTTCCGGTAGAAACATCGCCAAATCCGCCATTCCCAGCATAAATCACCTGACTCCCACTAGCGATAATTTCGGTATCTCGTAGAGTCGAGTCTCCGACCTGATTATATTCATATAGGTAGAGATAGACTTTCTGCTGATTACTAACTTCGGCAATATCGGTCCTAATTTTAGCCTTTGCGGTATACCAGCCGGGATAAGGAACGGTAAATATCTGACTTAATTTTCCCTTTTGCCCCGGAGCTTGGGTTATCGCACAACATTCATAAGTACTTATCCATGACAAGACTCCGGGATAGATGCTATCACCATATGGTTCAAAATACCAATGGCTGGTATCACTACTGGTACTAAACTGACTATAGCCATTAGCGATTTCATAGATATTGATTACTTCTTTATCCCAATCATTGGATGCTGTATCCGGAGTAGCAGTAACAATAATCTTTGCCGGACTTCGGAGCGCAGCGGCATGGGGACCAACTTCGATAATCCGTAATCCAGAAGTATAATCTGAAACATAGGCATAATCGCCGTTAACGAAAACATTTGCTGCATCCCCGGAAGTATCAAGATATGAAATCTCAATAGGACTAGATGGTGTAGATATATCAACCACACGCAATCCTCCTGGGCCATCACCCAAATAAGCATAGTGGTTATCTATATATACACTATATTCGTACCTAGGAGTATAATATGTACCAACCAATTTTGGAGATGAGGGTGTTGAAACATCGAAAACACATAGACTATTTTCATCAGCTAAATAAGCATAATCATCCTTAACAAATACATTCCACGCTTCACCTCCGGTGTGATACGATGCAGCTAACTGGATATTATGTGGATCTGCGATATTGAATATTTTTAATCCAGCAAAACTATTAGCTACATAAGCATAATCATCCTTAACAAAGATCCCGTTCATATCATTAACATCAATAGTATAATAGCTATCCATAAAAATGGGGTTAGTAGGATCACTTACATCAAATATCCCTAAATGGCTCCAGTACCCTTGGCCGTACACAACATAGGCATATTTATCTCGAATATACAATCCATAAGCATAATAGGCTGAAGTATCTGCTCCAATTTCATAAGGATGGAAAGGATTACTGACATCAATAATTCTTAATCCATCATAATTATCAGCGATATAAGCATAGTCACCATTAACAAAAATATCTCGAGGATTCCCCGGTGTAGCGCAAGAACTAACGATATAAGGAGACTGCGGATTACTAACATCTAATATATACAATCCGAAATAATAGTCTGCTACATAAGCATAATTACCTTGGACAAAAGTATCTATAGCATTTTTCGATACTTCATTAAATCCAACTTCAGTCGGTGCAATTTGGGAAGTAATGGTAAGCGAATTAAGATTAGTATTAAGCTTCAATCGCGCGGTATCTCGGTTTACATTACACCGAAGCTGGGTTTGATAAAATAGCGGAGTAGCAATATCAATGTTTTGGGTATATTGATTTAAATCCAAGTGACCATTGGATATCGGATATCCATCATCAACCAGCACATCCGGGAATCGATTCAATAAATAGGTCGAATATTTTAATATCGATCTTCCCTCGCCCATTCCGAGCGCGGTAAAACTTACGGTATCCTGTCCTGCAGTTGACGATAAAGGTGCCTGATAGCTTACTTGATGCTCTGAATTAATGGTAATATTAGCAAAAGTGGTTTTTGATGACCAACTCCATTCGGTAGCTGATGTATCCCGATTATATTTATCTAAATCCAATAAATTTGATGCTGTAGTTCCGTTTATTAATTTTATATCTGGAATACCATTTAAGGTGCTATAAAACTGTAAGATATACAATCCTGAATAAGATGCAGCGACATAAGGCTCATTCCCTTGTACCACAACACTCAGCGCATAACCCGGAATAGCATAATATCCAACTTCTATTGGATAACGGAGATTACTAATATTAATCACTCTTACTCCCGAATAACCATCAGTAATGTACGCATAATTTCCTTGCACTGCAACTTCGGTTCCACTACCGGGAGTATCAAGATACCCGACTTCAATCGGTTGTCGGGGATTGCCAATCTCAAGTATTCGCAACCCAGTAGTATAACTTGAAACATACGCATAATCTCCGGATACTGCAATCCCATATGCCGATCCTAGAGTATCGTAATATCCTACTTCAATAGGTATCGTTGGGTTGGTTACATCAATGATCCTAACTCCGGAGGTCGAACAACCCAAATAAACATAGTTATCTTGTTTAGCAATACACATTGCTTTACTCGGAGATATCCACGAGCCAACCTCAATTGGATTCGCCGGATTATTAATATCTATTATCTTTAGTCCCGTATTATAATCCGCGATATATGCATAAGAACCACTGATTACCAACTCATAAGCATCATTTGTTGCACAAGATCCTACTTCAATCGGATTTGATGCAGTCGTTATATCTATAACTCTCAATCCTGAACTTCCATCGGCAACATAGGCATAATTTCCATTTACCGCAACATCGCATGCATTACCGGGTGTATCACAATATCCTACTTTTATCGGATTACTTACAGTATTTATATCAAGTACATATAATCCATAAAAGTAATCGGCGATATATGCATACTTCCCTTGTATAGCAACTCCGCAAGCCATACCATTGGTCTTATAAGAGCCGATAAGTTTAACATTCATCGCATCCGCACCGATTGCTATTTGCGCTACCCAAATGAAAACTAGAATACAGAAAATGATTTTAATCATACTAAATGGTTTCATTTTTCCCTCCTGTATATATACTATCCCCCTTAATATAATAGACACCGCAAAAGGGTAAATTATTACTAAATAATTTCATTTATCATATAACTCATTGTATTATATATAATTAGCTGGTTTTGAATTTAAGGATTATGCTAAAGTCTATCACAATTCTATTAATCATACAATTAAATATTGTCATTTGAAACTTTTATTCTTTATATTTTCGTGGTAAGATTACCACTGATTTCAGATTTACTCTTTGAGCTTGGTTTCGGATTTCGATATTCGAATTTCGGATTTGCTTTTAACCTATGCCTTTTACTCATTTGGATATTAAAGAGCAGCGAACGAGAAAAACCGTTTTCTTATTTCTGCTATTATTTGGGTTTTATTTCATCGGCTTTTTCATTCTTACTGTATGTATTCAATTCATTTTTGCTATCTACACCATAGAAAGTAGAGAAACCGCATTCCAATACCGCATTTTACCATTATTCTTCTGGTCATTTATTTTCGCTATTGGAGTAGCGGTAATTCATTGGTTATTTTCCGTTTCCGGCGGGATGAATCGGATCATTTCCTCATTAAAAGCTCAGCCTTTAGACGCTAGCGACCGCTATCATCATCGGATGCAGAATATTATCGACGAACTTAAACTCGCTACCGGTACCACCAACAAAAATATTCAGGGAATGGTATTGCCTACGGTTGCGGTAAACGCATTTGCGGTCGGTGATTTCCAGGGTAATGCAGTTATCGGAGTCACCGAAGGATTAATCGCCCGACTAAACCGGCAGCAACTGGAAGCGGTACTAGCGCACGAAATGGCGCATGTAGTTAACCGAGATGCAGTGATTGTAACCATCGCTTGTTCTCTTTTTGCCGTCTATGCGCAATTATTAACTGCCATAGAAGATGTAGCTTTCGATAGTGAGAGTGGAAATATCGGAATATTAGCGGTATACTCTCGACAGAATGCCGCACCACTGGTTGCCATTCCGATTCTCTGGATATTAACCATGGGAACTTATATGTTGAACATGTTGATTTCCCGGCAGCGGGAATATCTGGCTGATGCTACTGCAGTAGAGTTGACTCGCGATCCGTTAGGTCTGGCAGAAGCGTTATATAAAGTATCCAACTCCTGGCGCGGCACCGGTTATGCGGATAGCACTTTATCTCCGATATTCATCATGCCGGCAGACGATTCTGAATTTGATAATTCCGAAGGGTGGGTAGCGGATATGTTTTCGACGCATCCACCGCTAGCTAAACGGCTGGAAGTATTACTAAATCTCGGGAAAATCGATATGGCAACTTTCACGCAACAGGTAGGGGGTCGATACGACCCGGAGGAAAAGGGCGAGGTAACCTCGCCCCTACCTGAGACAACCTGGTATGTTCGCACTGAATCGAACCAGTGGCAAGGGCCATATACGGCATTGCAGTTAGCTTCAATTCCATTTATTACTCCATATAGTTGGGTTACCCAAGATAAATCTACAACTCCAATTCGAGCAGTATTAGATCCATTATTATCGGATTTATTCCGATTACGGTTGGAAGGAAAAATTATATCTCCATATCAATGCCCGAAATGCCGGCAATCATTAACCAAAATCGATTATGAAGGAGCGCAGATAACCCGCTGCCATTTTTGCGGTGGAACGTTGGTTGAAGAGCAGAATTTATTCCGGATTTTCGCCCGGGAAGAAAAACAGTTCCCTGCAGAATTGCAGAAAAAAGCGGAAGCATTGAAACTCCAATGGCAGATTAATCCTTTCCATAAAGGGTTGAAACGGTCGGATTTGGTCAACGCCGTATTTCCGGCATATTTATGTCCGAAATGTAAAATCGAAATGGTCCGCTCCCCATATTCGCTGCAGTATTTTATTATTGTTGACCGCTGTTATTCCTGTAACTTGATTTGGCTGGATAAAGAAGAATTGGAACTCCTGCAGATTCTAGTCGAAAACCGACCGCAATAATGATTACAGCGATTCAGATACCCGATTACAGCGATAACAACAACCTATATTTTAGTCTGACTTCGTTAATCCTTCGCCGGATAAACTCCTAGCATAATGCAATTCTGACTTCTGACTTCTGGCTTCTGACTTCTCTTGATTATAGTTAGTCTTGTTTCAGCACTACCTCATCAAAATATACCGATTGGGTTGGTCTTCCTACCGGATTAATACCTACCACCTGCACCGCATTATATTTGGTTAACGGTATATATCCGAACTGCAGTTGCTGCCATTGGTTCGGAGACCATTTCCCGGATTGCAGAATCGCATTTCCGCTTTCGATAATTTTAGTATATCCGGCATCATAGCTATAGGTATATAAATATATCTTTTGCGTATTAGTAATCGCGCTGGCGCCGCTATATACCCAAACTGAGCCGCGCATACTATTATCGGTATTCAAGAAAGCAAATAGCTGGCTTAATTTACCCTTATCTCCGCTATTTTGGGTGGCTTTAAGAATCCCGGTGCGACCATTCCAGCTACTTAACCAACTCCAGGTTCCCATAGCGGTCGCATCGGCATAGAGCTGGAAAGACCAGCCGCTGGTATTAGAACTAAAACTGGCGTTATTCAATGGAATCGTAGCCAATGGAGAAGTAGCGCCGGCAGTAACCCAAATATCATCGATATAGAGACTCCCGGTAATTCCGCTTCCGGATGGATTGATGCCAACCACTTGAACTCCTAAAGTAGTATTCCGAACATAAAACGAGATCTCTAACTCCCGCCATTCTCCAGCACCGGTAAAAGCACCGGCGCCGAAAGACAGCACCTGATTTGCTACTTCTACCACCGAATAATCGCTGCCTAATTCCTGCAGATATAAATATACTTTCTGCTGTTTTGCGGTTTCGGTAATATCAGTCGCGAGTTTTACGGTCGCAGTATACCACCCGGTGCTGGGAACCGAAAACACCTGAGTGATTTGCGCTTTCTGCCCAGCAGCTTGGTATAATTTCATTACCCCTGATTGGCCGGAATATGTTTCCAACCAGGATAATGCTCCGGTTCCGGTACCATCACCATATTTCTCAAAAAACCAATGACTGCTATCGCTATTAGTCGAGAAAGCGCCATAACTATTTAAAAATCCGGGATTAATCGACGTATCTACTCCAACCGCATAAATCTGGGATTGGGTGATATCATCTACTTTAGCGGTAACCCTATTTCTCGTTCGATTCACCGATTGCGGTTCCGGTAGTTTCTCCCATGCACCAAGGTCGTTCCGCCATCGGGAAATGCGCAATTGCGGTTCGTAACCGCCAATAACATCGTTCAGATATTGATTATTTATATCAGTATGGTCTTTATATTCCAAGGTTAGATTCGATGCAGTAGTTATGGTTCCATTAGTAATAATTTTCAGGACCGCATAATTCTGCCATCCATACCGTTCACCCAAACTGGCTTGCGTTAAGATAACTGTAGTTCCAGAGTAGGCGGTAGTATAATTGGTTAAAGTAAGTTTATGGTTGGTATAAATTCCGGTAGTAGCAACCGTTAAGGTGATTGCGGTATTTCCGGCTAAAAGACTGCCCGGTGCGGCTGAAACTTTACCGGTACTTGCGCCTACTGTTGGTAATGCTATATTGGCATAAACGATGGTGGTATTCGCAGCAAACTGATCGTCATCCAACAGATTTCCCGTGGCACCAACCATATTCAATTTATTGATTTTTAACGAAACGGTTTTATGGATCCGGTCTACCGATTGTTTTCCAAACGTTTGGGGAACCAGCACCCAGCCGGTAGCGCTATTCTTCCACTGATATATCCGCATCCCGGTTTCCATATATCCCAACTGTTCTCGAATATCAGCATCTTTATATTCGACGGTAACTGTTGCCGGTTTCGCGGTATTAAAGCTTAACGTTGGCGGATTGAATGCTACGGCAGATAGATATCCGAAGTTATTCCCCGGTTTACCGGCAGTAACCGTAGTATTTGCTGCTAGTGCTCCGGCTGGAACTGATAATTGATGTCGTTGATAATAATCGTTTACTGTCGTTGAGACGGTAGCTGTTCCGCCATTAGCGGCAACAATCACCGTGGCCTTATTACTTACCGCATAGAGGATATCCTGCCCGGAATCGTTGATTCCGATAACTCCGCCATCAATCGCATCGGTCCCGCCTAAATCTTCGATCGCATTCGGTGTCATTGCCGCAGAAATATCTATCCCTGAAGGCGAGCCGGAAGAAGCTGATTTGATTGAAAAGGTACCGGTAATTTTTAAATTTACTCCGCTACCCAGCGTTATTACTACCTGAGTATCATTCGCGGTATTGACCGAAACCGTCGCACCGGTTCCCAAACTATTCCCGGATACCGGCAGATAAAAATCGCTTGCAGTAGCATTATTTACCCGCATCCGATTATCGAATTGTAAGGTTAGCGTATCACCCTGATCAACCAGATTGTTATTATTGATATCGCTATAAATCGCATGGCCGATGCTCGGCACCACACTCATTTTTAGCGCAAATACATCGCACAGGTCGTTATATGAAGTATCAAACGCACCGTGAGTAGTCGGAAAATCCGGTGACCCGGTCGGCCCGGCAACATAGGCATTTCCTGATTTATCCAATCCGATTCCATAACCGATTTCGATATCATCGCCATTGCCACCAACAAATGTTGAATAGACCAGGGCAGTGCCATCAGCATTTAATTTACTGATGATAATATCTGAAGTACCGCCGTTATAAGTCCGGTCGTAGGCATCAACCGTCGTCGGGAAATTCGGCCCGGCAGTATATCCGGTAATATAGGCATTCTCCTGATTATCGAGCGCCAGACCCCACCCTTGTTCGTCTTTAGTCCCACCGAGATAGGTCGAATATAAAAATGTCGAAACCGTTGAATTCAGGTTACAAACGAAAATATCGGCTACCCCGTTGAAGGTTACATCATATGCCCCGGGTGTGGTAGGAAAGTCGGTTGATTGAGTCATACCAACCAGATAAATATTCCCGCTATCCGCTACCCGAACGGTAAACGCGGCATCATAATCCGTCCCACCAATGAAGGTAGAACGCAATAGCGATGTTCCGGTTGGATTCAGTTTACTCAAGAATCCATCACCGCCTCCGCCGTTATATGACGGGTCAACAGCCCCGACTGAATTCGGATAATTCGAGGAATTAGTCGCTCCGGTAATGTAAGCGTTTCCGGTGGTATCAACCGTTATTCCATATCCGGCTTCATTACCGCTGCCACCGAGGAAAGTCGAATAACTTAATGCGGTGCCAGCGGTATTCAGTTTAGTTACAAAAACATCCATACCGCCATTATGGGTTTGGTCAACCGCACTGGCAGTAGTCGGAAAATTGGTCGATTGGGTTACTCCGGTCACATAGGCTATACCGGAATTAGTGACGGCAATCCCCCAGCCATGGTCGCTATTATTTCCGCCTAGATAGGTGGAATAAATCAATGCGGTTCCATTCGGATTCAGTTTACTTACATAGGCATCATCATAGCCTATACTATTATTTATAGTCACATCATACGACCCGGGTACGGTAGGAAAATTCGTTGAATAGGTGGCTCCGGTTACATACGCATTTCCAACAGTATCGATTGCTATCGCATAGCCATAATCATCCCGACTTCCACCAAGATAGGTCGAATATACCCGGCCGGTGCCGGTAGGATTCAGTTTTATGACAAAAACATCGCTGGTTCCAGCAGTGCTATTATAGGTCTGGTCAAACGCACCGCCGGTTGTCGGGAAATCACTCGAATAGGTATCTCCGGTAATATACATATATCCATCTTTATCTACCGTCATCGCCCAGGCGAAATCGTAATTACTGCCTCCGATAAAGGTTGAGTAGAGCAATTGTCCGGCATATAACGGATGGCATACTATACTTAGGCTTATTAAGATAAACAATATTAATGAAAACGAACTCCGTTGCATAATTATTCGCTCCTTCTTTACAAGAAATAGCGAGATCCAAAATCCGAAATTAATTTTTTAATATTCGGATTTGTTTTTATATTTGTTTCGATATTCGATATTCGGATTTCG
>JBHGBB010000140.1:0-10419 GCA_041946755.1 bacterium
TGATGATACAGAAATTATTGAGCAATTGCGCGCATTAGGGTATCTTCATTAAAACATGAGACTAAACTCATTCCCTCTGTTTAATTTCTGTCTTTTGTGGTACAGTATTCAGTAGTATAATTTAGAAATTCCATCATTTTTCTAAAGGAAGACTTTATATGATAACTCCACCATCTAAAGTATCATTATCGATATTAATCTTAATTAGTGCAGTACTAACTCTTTCTCCATGTTTCGGGAAACAACAGGTATATTATGCTCCGATTGCTAATAATATCGTATCCGGAACGCCGGTTGGCGATGATAACTATAATGCGTACCGGGGCTGGAATAAAGAAGAGCAACAGTTATTATTTAAACGTACTGAGCAAGCTCGATTACTTATTGCTTTATCCATATTTATTGATACTACTGATTTTTTAGCGTTTCGGACTACCCCTGACCATGACTTGTTAAAAGCCAAACTAAATGCTTTACTCGATAATGTCCATGCCTGGCCGGAATATATTTATGTCGCCCGATTGGTAGGTTCGGAAACCACCTATACCTATCAAGTGCTCTGTTCTTCATCAGATATTATCGAAGGAGAAACCTTGCAACCAATCGAGATAAATCCGAATATGCAATTAGCGCTGCAGCGGAAACAACCTATCGTAACTGATATGTTTAGTCCATTTGGTTCAGGAGCGGCAACCCATGCCGCGGTATATTATCCGATATATTATGAAGAAAAACCGATTGGTATCCTGGTTTTTGTTAAAGGATATTGGACCACTCGAACCTTAACCCCGGAAGACCGTATCACGAATCTTGAAAAGAAAGTTCGAGAATTAGAACAAAAAATACAGCAATTACAATTAAAATCACCGAATTCTCTCCCTCCCTGTGAATTCAATGGAGCAATCTCAGAATAATTGTGCGGTCGATTGTGGCGCACACCAAGAAAGCCGGTTGGTCTATCTTTTTATCGTTTTCTTGGTTTCCTAATATATTCTTTCTGGGTTTCCCCTTTTCATGATAAAATTTTAAAATATTATCTGCATTTTTCGCCTTAATTTGCTTCATCTATGGTAAATTTATGTTTAAAGTAATTCAGCAAGATAAATCTACAAAAGCCCGGTTAGGGCTGCTCGAAACCCCGCATGGGGTGGTAGAAACCCCAATATTTATGCCGGTCGGTACTCAGGGTACGGTTAAAACCGCTACCCCGGAAGAGCTTATCGAGGCCGGTGCCCAAATAATTTTGAGTAATACCTACCATCTCTATCTTCGGCCGGGGGAACAATTGATTAAAGAAGCCGGTGGCCTGCATAACTTCATGCATTGGGATAAACCCATCCTCACCGATTCCGGGGGATATCAGGTGTTTAGTATGAGTAAACTCCGGAAGATTACTGAAGATGGAGTTGAGTTTCAATCGCATATCGACGGCTCCCGCCATTTCATGACCCCGGAAAAATGCATGCAAATCCAGCATGACCTTGGTGCGGATATTATTATGGCATTTGATGAATGTACCCCTTACCCATGCGAAAAAGACTATGCTGACCAATCGATGCAGGTAACCACTAAATGGGCGAACCGATGCAAGGTAGAACACGAAAAAAGAGAACTGCAGAAGTTAGAAGTCAGATGTCAGATGTCAGAAAAAGACCAACAGCAAACCAATCCGCAATCCGCAATCCGCAATCCGCAATCGTTATTCGGTATCGTGCAAGGCGGGATGTATCAGGATTTACGGGTTGAGTCAGCTAAACAGATAGTTGCACTCGATTTTCCCGGGTATGCTATCGGTGGACTGAGTGTCGGTGAACCGAAACCAGTAATGTACGAGATGATAGAAACCGTCGAACCTCATCTTCCAAAAGAGAAACCGCGATATCTGATGGGAGTCGGTACCCCGGAAGATATCTTCGAAGCAGTTGAACGGGGAGTAGATATGTTCGACTGCGTTATGCCAACCAGAAATGGCAGAACCGGAACGGTATTTACCAGTTTCGGCCGATTGGTGATTCGGAATGCCCAATATGCCCATGATTTTATCCCGCTCGATCCGGAATGCGATTGTTATACCTGCAGGAATTATACCCGGGCGTATATTCGTCACTTAATTAACGTAGAAGAAATCCTTGGTCTGCGATTATCTACTTTACATAACCTGCATTTTCTGTTACAAATAATGGTTAAAATACGGGCATCAATCCGGGAAAACCGGTTTGCCGAGTTTAAAAAGGAGTTTTTATCTAAATATCAATATTAGTTAAGAGTAAGAGAATTGAGATTTGAGGATGTTTTTGTTGCCGCTATCTCTTATCTCGAATCTCTTAACTATCGGAAGGAGAGTTATGTCGTTATTTGGGGTAGCATATGCTATGGGGACACCACCAGCAGGTGGAGATGGTGCAGCTGCCGGGGGACAAGCAGCAGGCGGTGGAGGAATATTGGGGGCACTAGGACCGCTTTTTCCACTATTATTAATTATCGTTATTTTCTATATTTTCCTCTGGATGCCGCAGAAAAAAGAGCGGAAAAAGCAGCAAGAGAAAATCGCCGCACTTAAAAAGGGAGATAAAATTATCACTACCGGCGGAATTCATGGTATCGTAGCCAACGCTGCCGGTGATCCGATTAAGGTTAAGATTGCTGATAATGTGAAGGTTGATTTATCTCGGAATTCGATTGCGGTAATCGACCCGGCGAAAGAAGAAAGTAAAGAGGTCTAAAACCAATCATTTTAAATTTTAAATTTAGCATTTTAAAATGAGCATTTTCTAGATTTAAAATCTAAATCGGCTAGGGTTCTTCATTTTACGCAATATTTCAGCCTAACTCCTATAATTTCAATCGAATACAGTCGATTTTACATATGAACCTATACCGGAGGAGAATCGAACGTGAAAATTTCACGCTCGATTCCACTTTGGAAACGAAAAGAGGTAAAATCGGGTATGAATAATGGTACAACCGCAGGCGAGAATAAGAACAATGGGAAACTGATAAAGTTAGAAGATATCCGGAACCATCCGGATATAATGGCCTATATCAATCAGGCGGATAGACATCTGGATGCGATCGGATATACCGAACATGGCCAGCGACATGCGAGTATCGTTTCCTCCCGATGCCAGCAGATATTAGCCGAATTGGGTAATTCTGACCGGGAAGCGGAACTCGGAGCGATTGCCGGATATATGCATGATATTGGAAATGTTATTTCCCGGCATGACCATGGACAGCTAGCGGCATTATTAGCGTTACGAATCCTAGAAAAGATGGGCATGAATCCGGCAGAAATCGCCATTATTATCGGCGCTATCGGCAACCATGACGATGAAGAAGGGAAAGGAGAACCAGTAAGTAATGTCGGTTCCGCATTAATTATCGCCGATAAATCGGATGTGCATCATACCCGGGTTAGGAACCCGAAAATGATATCATTCGATATTCATGACCGGGTAAACTATGCTGCCCGGCATTCAGAACTAAAAATCGACCGGCCGGGGAAAAAGATTTGGTTGGAATTGACTATCGATACCAGCATCTCGCAGGTGATGGAATATTTTGAGATTTTCTTAACCCGAATGATTGTTTCCCGGAGAGCGGCCCAGTTTCTGGGCTGCCAGTTCGGACTTATCGTGAATAACGTCACATTATTATAAACCGAAACACATTTCTCGCAAAAAGCGCTAAGGAATAATAACGCAAAGAACCGCAAAGCTTATACCATTTAACTTATTTAACTTATTTAACCTATTTAACGAGGAATATTATGTACGATATTTTAATTAAAGGTGGCACCATCCTCGACGGTACCGGCAAACCGGGATATGTCGCTGATATCGCAATTTCCGGAGGCTGGATTGTAGATATCGGCAATTTCACAGAAGATACTGCGCATCGGTTTATCCATGCTAACGGATTAACCGTTTCACCCGGATTTATTGATATCCATTCGCATACCGATATTTCATTATTAATCAATCCTCGCGGAGAAAGTAAAATTCGGCAGGGGATTACCACCGAAGTTTCCGGAAATTGCGGCGCGACCCCGTTCCCTTATGATAAGAATCGGATTTCCGGCACCCAGAAAGTTTTAGCCCGGTATGGTCTAGAATTGGACTGGTTAACTTGCGGAGAGTTCTTAGCGCGACTGGAAAAACAGGGTATCGGCATAAACTATGCGACTTTTGTCGGTCAGGGGAATATCCGGTCGGCAGTTATCGGCGATGACGACCGGGAACCCACCGCAGCCGAGATTAAATTGATGCAGGATGAAGTTCGAAAAGCAATGGAAGAAGGCGCGTTCGGCCTATCAACCGGATTAATTTATCCTCCGGGAAGTTTTGCGAAAACCCCGGAAATCGTTGAACTGGCCAAAACCGCCGCGCAATATGGCGGGATGTATTCAACCCATATGCGAAGCGAGGGGAAATACCTATTAGAAGCGATTGAAGAATCGATAACCATCTGTCGCGAAGGCGGTATTCCACTGCAAATTTCGCATCTGAAAGTTTCCGGGAACCGGAATTGGGGTAAAGCGAAGTTTGCCATCGAGAAAATCGCTGCTGCGCGAAATGCCGGATTACCAGTTAGCGCGGATCGGTATACCTATATCGCTTCCGCTACCGGTTTAGATTCACTGATTCCACTCTGGGCACAAGATGGCGGAACAGAAGCAATGCTGGAACGATTACGCGACCCGGAAACTCGAACTCAGATTATTGACGAAATGATCGAAAATATCGGAGAAGAATCCGGTTGGGAAGATACCCTGGTCTCGAATGTGGTCACCCAAGCTAATAAACGGTTTGAAGGTAAAAATATCAAAGAGATCGCTGAACTCCGGAACCAGGATATTACCGAAGCGATTTGCGACCTGCTCCTCGAAGAGGAAGGCCAGGTGAGTGCCATATTCTTCTCCATGAATGACGAGGAAACCGATTATATTTTAAGCCAGCCGTTTGTATCGATTGGCACCGATGCGGGAGCGAAAGCACCGTATGGATTGATGAGCGAAGGGAAACCGCATCCGCGAGCGTATGGCACGTTCCCAAGAGCGATTGCTTATTATTCCCGGGAGAAGAAATTATTCTCGTTACCGGAAGCGATCCGGAAAATGACCTGGATGAACGCTGAAAAAGTCGGGTTGACCGACCGGGGGAAAATCGGAAAAGGCTGGGTAGCCGATCTGGTAATCTTTAATCCTGATACCATACAAGATATCGCAACTTTCCTGGACCCGCATCAGTTCCCAAAAGGAATCGAGTTTGTAATCGTCAATGGGAAAGTGACCGTTGAAAAAGGCGGGCATACCGGGGTATTATCTGGCACTGTTTTACGTAAAAACAGTTAAACAACAAAATACTTTGAAAATAATACCGGATTAGGTCTTTTCATGGTACAATGTTTTAAGATGTTTGAATAATAGAAAGGAGGGAAATAAGATTTTATGGATAAGAAAAAAATTATTGATATATTAAACGCAGACCGCGCTGATGAATTAGCGGCAATTATCCAATATATGGGTCATCATTATGAAGCCGATGGCATTGATAGTCCGGCGATTATCGAAAAGTTTAAAGATACCGCTAAAGACGAAATGCGGCATGCGGAAATGCTGGGCGAGCGAATCAATTACCTTGGTGGAGAACCGACCAAGAAACCGTCTGAAATAAAAAAAGGCGGCGAGATTAAAAAGATGATCCAGGATGATCTCGATGGCGAAAATAAAGCGATCAAGAATTATAAAGAGCATATAAAAATCGCGGCGGCGGAAGGTGATTCTACTACCCGGTTGATGCTGGAAGAAATCTTGTCCGACGAAGAAGGCCATGCCGATTTATGGGAAACGACACTCGGAATCAAGAAATAATCGGAAATGGATGCTTTCTCTGAAAGCAGTAGATATGTATTATATCTACTGCTTTTTTTTTGATAGCAACACCCATGGTTTTACGATAAAATATATTCCTTAATAAACTGAGTTTTATCGTTTTCTTCATAATTATATAATTTTATGCGAGCGATATTAGCGTTAGAAGATGGCATGATATTTCAAGGCCGGTCGTTTGGGGCCGACGGTGAAAGCTATGGTGAAGTAGTATTTAATACCAGCATGACCGGATATCAGGAAATATTAACCGACCCCTCATATAAAGGGCAGATTGTGACCATGACCTACCCGTTAATCGGGAACTATGGGGTCAATCCGGAAGATATCGAATCCCGGCATCCGTGGGTAGAAGGATTTATCGTCCGGGAATTAAGTGTACAACGAAGCAATTGGCGGAGTTCAGAGGATTTATCGGACTTTTTAAAGAAATATAATATTATTGGAATTGAAGGGATCGATACCCGGGCATTAACCAAACACCTGCGGGATAAAGGGGTTAAAAAAGGAATTATTTCAACTACCGACTTAAACCCGAAACGATTGGTTGAAAAAGCTCTTGCATCTCCCGGACTTATTGGCCGGGATTTGGTTAAAGAAGTCGCTATTGATAAACCCTATGAATTTATCCCGGCACATGAAGTGTTTTCCGATTTGGGACCTCAACCGGTTACTCCACGATTCCATATTGTAGCTTTTGACTGCGGCATGAAAACCAATATTCTCCGGATGCTGACTTCCCGCGGCTGTCGGGTAACCGTTGTTCCACCAACAACCACCGCTGCCCAGGTTTTAGCATATCAGCCGGATGGCATTTTCCTTTCTAACGGCCCGGGAGACCCGGAAGGAGTGCCGTATCTCTTCAACGAACTCAAATTGTTATTAGATAAAAAGCCGATTTTCGGAATTTGTTTAGGACATCAGATGCTTGGTCTGGCGTTCGGCGGGAAAACCTTCAAACTAAAGTTTGGCCATCGGGGCGCAAATCAGCCGGTAAAATATATCGACACCAACCGAGTAGAGATAACCTCACAAAATCACGGATTTGCAGTAGATCCCGAATCACTTAAAGGGAGCGGATTACGGATAACCCATATTAATCTCAATGACCAGACAAATGAAGGGTTTGAACATGAGAAGCTGCCGGTTTTTAGTGTACAATATCATCCGGAAGCTTCCCCGGGACCGCATGATGCGAATTATTTATTCGATAAATTTATCCGATTGATTGAACAACATCGGAAATAATATGAGGTGGCATTTATGAAATGGCGATTGATTCCTAAAGAAGAAAAGTTTTTCGATATGTTCAAAGAACAGGCCGACCATGTCGTTTTGGCCGCCAGATCGCTGGTCAAAATCCTGGAGAATTATGATTTGGAAACCATCGATACTAAAGCGGCTGAAATTAGAACGAATGAACATGAAGGTGATGTGCTAACTCATAACATTATCCGGAAACTGAACCAGACCTTTGTTACCCCGTTCGATCGGGAAGATATCTATTCGTTAACCACCCGGCTGGATGATGTGCTCGATTTGATTGAAGGTACGGTTAACCGATTAAAAATGTATCGGATTCAACAGGTTACCCCGGAATTGATTACCATCGCTAAAATCGTTCTCTTATCGAGCGAAGAGATCGCTAATGCGATCGGAAAAATGAATAATATCCAGCGGATTGCCGACCATTGCATCGAAATTAACCGATTGGAAAACGAAGCGGATTTGGTGACCCGGCAGATTATCGCTCATCTCTTCGAGAATTCTTCCGATCCCATCGAAATTATCAAATGGAAAGAACTCTATGAATATGTTGAACTGGCGACCGATAAATGTGAAGATATCGCTAATATTCTGGAAGGGATTATGTTAAAAAACTCGTAATCTGATTTGGATAGAAAGTGAATAACCATAATTATGTCTTTTTGGCTCATTATTATTATTGCAACCGCTTTTATTTTTGATTTCTATAACGGCATGAAAGATGCCGCAAATTCGGTTGCGGCAATCGTTTCAACCCGAGTATTGAAACCATGGCAGGCGGTACTCTGGGCAGCGTTTTTTAATTTCGTTGCGGCATTCGCTGGAAAATTTTTCGCTTTCGCGCTCCCGTTTCTTCCTTTTTTACAAGATATGTTCAGTTTCCATGTCGCAACTACTATTGGAAAAGGAATCGTGGATCCCAGCATAGTCAGTCCAACGCTCATCTTTACTGCATTAATCGGTGCGATTCTCTGGACCATGTATTGTTTACATAATGGACTCCCGATAAGTGTATCTCATGCATTAATCGGTGGATTTGTTGGTACCGCATTAATTCGCGGAGGGCCAAAATCTCTTATTATCGGTGGTATTTTAAAAACTATTGGATTTATGATTATCGCTCCCATTATTGGTTTAATCTTAGGATTGATTATTATGATGAGCGTATATTGGCTCTTTCGAAATCAAATGCCACGTAAAATAGATCAATTATTTCGTAAACTACAGCTGTTTTCTGCAGCCGCATATAGTTTGGGACATGGAACCAACGATGCCCAAAAAACGATCGGTATTATTACGGTTCTGCTATTCACCACACCGGGAACGGCTTATTTCGGACGCGCGATTACCCCGGATACTATTCCTTTATGGGTCATCATCTCCTGTTATTTCATGATTGCCATGGGCACGATGGCTGGCGGATGGCATGTGATTAAAACCTTAGGGCAGAAAGTGACCAAACTCCAACCGGTACATGGATTCTGTGCTGAATCTGGTGGTGCGATTAGTTTATTTATTTCGAGTGCAGTAGGTGCTCCGGTAAGTACGACACATGTAATTACTGGCGCAATTTGTGGTGTGGGAGCAACGCAACGATTAAGTGCGGTACGGTGGGGAGTAGCTAAAAATATTGTTTGGGCTTGGGTTTTAACTATGCCAATATCTGCGGTGATTTCAGCAATCGTATATTCCATTTTGCATATCTTTATTTAATGCTATTCCGCCCCTTTACCCAGAAAAACTACTACCACTGTTTTCAGAATTATCCGGAGATCCAGTAGAAATGATTTTCGTCGAATATATTCTCTATCCCATTTCATCCATCCTTCTAACGGCAACTCACTTCTTCCGCTCACTTGCCATAATCCGGTCATCCCGGGAAGAACGGTTTGGCGTAATACCAGCCAATCTTTAACTTGGTCGATATTCATGTTCCGTTTCGGATTCAATAATTCCGGATGTTCGATATCTTCCTGTGGTAAAGGCCGCGGCCCGACTAAACTCATGGTACCGTTTAAAACATTAAAAAGCTGCGGTAATTCATCCAAACTCCATTTTCTTAGGAAATAACCGAATCCGGTAATCCGCGGATCGTTTTTTATCTTAAATACCGGGCCGCCATGCGGACTCAAGTGTCGCATGTCTTCTTTCATCGTATCCGCATTCTCGACCATGGTTCGGAATTTATAGAATTTAAAATATTTACCGTCTTTCCCCAACCGCTGATGATTGAATATAACCGGTCCTGACGAAGTAAGTTTGATTAAAATAGCAATGAGGAATAATACCGGTGAAAGCAATATCAATATTAAAAGAGCAACTAAGACATCAAACCCTCGTTTCACAATAGGGTACATTTTTTTTCTAAACGATTCCGTAAAAAAGATGATGAGACCCCAGCCGGAACCGAATAAGAAAACTATCGACCGACCGATAAGATAAATCGGCGATACGATGCCAACAAGAACATCTTTTCGAGCTGCGGTAATAGCAAACGGTATGGTGGTTAAAAATAATATGACAAACGCCAGGATGGCTATCCAACCCGAAACCCGATTTAAATATGTCATGGGCAACCAATACTGTATTAACCAAGCAAGGAAAAACAGGAGATTAACGAAGACCAGGAGAATCTGGAATTTTAACGTTTGCGGAGTATAGCTATCCCGGGCGATTTTCCCTAAATGGCGCCGGTACGCCAGCATCCGCCAATAAGCGCGGGTTAGTTTTAGATATAGATAATCGGAAAAGGTATCGGCATGAACATGCGATACTTTCGCTTCCGGTTGGAATACCATTTTATAACTTTGTTGCGACAGTTTATACGATAACTCTACATCTTCATTATTTGCCACCGCAAAGCGGGAATCGAAGCCACCAATAGAGATAAATACATCACGCCTAAATCCTGCAGAATATGAATCGACAAAATCGATATATCGATATCGTTTTAACCGTTCATATCTTTCTTCAAATTCCGCCTGCGCGAACCGGGCTGCCAGTTGTTTTTGCTGGGTTAAATATACTCCTTTTACTCCGACTATATCCGAGTTGGTTTTAAACGGAACCAGCATTTTCTCGATCCAATCCGGTTCGGGAACACAGTCGCTGTCAGTAAATAAGATTATTTCACCTTGAGCGTTTTGCGCTCCAAGATTCCGCGCCATTGCCGGCCCTTGATTCTCTTCCCGAAAATATTTTATCGGAAACTGCTGGGCGATTTCCGGCGTTTTATCGGTGGAGCCGTCATCAACCGCGATCAC
>JBHGBB010000141.1:0-10369 GCA_041946755.1 bacterium
CACCCGAATCGGTCCAAGCAATTCTTGTCTCTCCCTCTATTCAAATCAGTTTATTAAAAAGAAAATTATGAATTAGGAGTCATTTCCAATTCATATAAGAAAATATATTTAATGAATTTACCTTAAAATTCGACAAAACAGTTGCTAATGTATTTTACATCCTATATAATTTAGCAACAAATAAGAAAACATCATATACATAAAAATAGTAATCCTTGAATAGAAATGTTTATCCGATAGCAGTATATAGGTTTAGCAGTATTCACGATAACAAATTAACGTAATTGAATTAAAAATGCAAATTATAAATTATAAATAGAATAACATAATTAAGGAATTGATATATGATTGACAAGACTGAAGTTATACACGAAATTAATGATACATCTTCTTCTATTTCTTCACTGAAAGAAGTAGTAACAATTATTACGGGGTTAACCATTACAACTGCTATAACACGTCTGATGATTAATCCACAGCCACCTATTGTCTTTGCAGATTCTCTTAATTCACAATGGGCATTGTGTTTACTTCTACTTACTAACATTATTCGTTTTTATCACGGTAATATGCGACATCTTGATACAGCGTATCTTTCATATTCCCAACAAAGTCACACACAAGATGTTAAATATGGGCGCACGAATACTGTTGCACTGGATTTTATAGCAATAATAACTGAATGTATTATCCTTTGTTTTCTAAGTTTTTTAATAAATAATCCTATAATATTTTATAGACTTTTTATCGCACTCCTTATAACTGATGCTGCATGGGGATCATTTGCTTTTACGCATGACAGTAGTGAGGAAAGATTTAGACATCAAAAACGATGGGTTCTAATCAATGGTGCAACCGTCATTGTGATGTTTATAATAAAAGGAGCTATATTCCCAATCAATATACAATCAACAGCTCTATTTTTTATATTATCTTTTGCAACGGTAGCTGATTATTACGATAATTGGTATTTTTATTTTCCTTTGCCAAAGTCCAGTCGCAAACAAATTATAAAAAAAGCATCATGGGATATATTCTTTGCTGCTCCATTCACAGATATGGTCATACCAGAAACAAAAAAAATAAACGATACTTATAGAAAAAGATTAGAGCTTTTATGGAATTCTATTGAGTCTAATAATCACAAGATTGTTTGTGCACACCGGCGTGAAGACTGGGGAGCAAACCTGGAATCGCCTGTTGATGCACTTGCCCATGATAGAGCAGCTATTCATGAGTGTGATGTTTTAGTAGCATATCTTGGAAATCCATTGTCTTATGGGGTTCAACTGGAAATTGGATTAGCATTGCAATCAAATAAACCTATAGTCGTTATTCGTGATGATAAAGGACCATGCCCCTATCTTCTTCGTTCTGAAAATGGCATTAAACCATTTCCAGAATTGGTATGGAATGATGATCTATCTTCAATAGATATAATTGAAGCAATTCGAGATTCCTTGAATAGATGAAACTAGTTTCTCACCTTATATACTTATAAAATAAGCTTAATACGTAATTAAATTAAAATCATCATGAACTCTATTATTCTACTTCTATTTGGGGGTTTTATTTCTCTTATATCTACTCTTGGCGGGATTATGCTACAACATTGGTTTGAGATATATAAACTAAAACATTAAACTCATCGTTATCCTAGTAAATTATTATTTAATAAACAAATAGAGTTTTATGAAAAAGTCATCGATATTATGTCAAGTATGAATGGATTTATCACAACAATAGACGTTTGGTTACAAGAAAACACACCAGAAGCAAAAGAAAACGTTAACAGCTCATCGCAACGAACAAAGTCTCTATGGGAATTCCAAGAACTGCTAGATAGATATTCAATATATCTACCAGAAAATATTATTAGAGCAGGAAGAGAGTTCTTCGTTGAATGTTTATCTCTTTCGAATTTACCTAGTAAACAAAAAGCTGAACAATGTATTAATCTTCTATTTTCTTTCCAGAATACTATTCGTGATTGTGTAGGCGCAGATAGAATATCTACGGAACTTCTGAAATCTTTCGGTACAAAACAAATAAATAGACAAGAAACTAAAAAAGATAAGTGATTTATTTATTTGTAACACTTGAAAGATCAAAATGAGATTTTAAATACTTCTCTTAGTCTTCTTTGATTTTAACTATTCTATCTATCCAGTTGTTAGTTTTTAGTTGTCAGTTGTTAGACAATCCTTGATTTAGCGGGTAAAATGGATTTTGAGATAATCAATCTCATCTTGTTTAGTCTGAACCAAACCATCTAGTTTAGCCAGTAGTATATCCAGTAACATCTTTTTAAACTCTGGGCTGGGCGGATAGCCTAGTTTCAATAAATCATCGCCGGTAGTTTCGATTTGCTGGTAGCGGTAAGAGGTTAAAAACCGCTGGATTTTATCAGAGATAAGTTCCGATTTTAATCGCGATATCGCTAACCAGAATAGAACCGATTCGGGTTTTTTATCATAGAGCGTTAAATAGATTTGACTGGGTTTATTAGTTTCCGCTGCTGCAAGTATATCTAAAACTTCTTTCGTATCGGATTTAACTTGACGTACTACGGTTTCGGTATAACTCGGTATAACCAACCGATGGCAGACCGAGACTGCCGTATCTAAATCGAGCTGATCGACCAAGGCTAAGAAGTAAAGAAGCCAACTCGAAATTTCGGATTGATGATTGATGATTGCGGAATGAGGGAAATCAGGCTTAAGTCCTAAGTCTTTCTCGATTGATGATTGATGATTGATGATTTCGGATTGAAGAAAATCAGGCTTAAGGCTTAAGGCTTTAGTCCTAAGATCATGTTGTTCTTCTTCGGACTTAGGCCTTAGGACTTTGGACTGCATAGTTTCTGACTTCTGCATCTCTTCTCCATACCATCTCAATACCTCTTGGACTGAGCCGAATAATTGACTCAGTCCTCCGGTCAGCCGTATTTCCGGATGGATGAACTGCAAGATATTCATTTCATGCATGCGCCGGATAGCTTTAATCGGATCGGGTTCGCTTAATATCTGAACCACTTCTTCTCTGACTCGCTGATTCCCAAGTTTATCGAATAATTCCAAATCTAATGCGTTTAATAAACAATGCCGGGTATGTTTATCAATCCGGAAATTATACCGCTGTTCGAACCGGATCGCCCGGAATATCCGGGTCGGGTCTTCAACGAAACTTAAGTTATGCAATACCCGGATCGTATGCTTTTTCAAATCTTTTTGCCCGTTGAAGAAATCATAGAGAATCCCGAATTCGGCGGGATTAAGTTTAATTGCCATCGCGTTAATGGTGAAATCTCGCCGATATAAATCATGTTTAATCGTACTCGCTTCAACCTGCGGTAACGCTGCCGGATATTCATAGAATTCCGTGCGGGCGGTAGCGATATCTACTTTAAAGACTCCCTGCGCCAAGGCTTCGGAAGTCAGGTGGCTTCTCGGTAAGGTAACGATCGCAGTATTAAACCGTTTATGGGATTTAATATGGCCATGTACCGATTTCGCAAATCTCCGGGCGAAGGTTATCCCATCCCCTTCAACGACAATATCCAAATCGAAGTTCGGAACGTCTAGTAATAGGTCGCGAACGAACCCGCCAACTACAAACGCCGTATATCCATTCTGTTCCGCAACCTCCCCGATTTTATGCAATAGCGCGATTATCTCTTGCGGTAACCGGTTTTGAATCAATTCGGTTATCTGTTCGAACTTAGCTGAATTCGGAATTAACGGATGCGGTGCTACCGGTGGTTCTTCAATTGGCGGCGGTTCTTGATGCGTCACTCTTAATAAATCCCGGCGGGTGATTACTCCTACCAGCCGATTCGCATCCAGTACCGGTAATAAATTAAAATCATGGTCGAGTAATAGCGCCCGAACCTGATGTAATGACGCTAATGGGTCGACGGTAATAACATTAGTACTCATAAACCCTTTAATCGATGCATGCCCTAATCCAAGATGGAGAATCCGATCTAATTCCTGCCGGGTGATTATCCCAACTAGATTATTCCCATCCATCACCGGGAACCCGCTATGCCCATACCGTAAAATGATTTTCCGGATTTGTTCGACAGTATGCGAGGGAGATACCGTCATCACCGGGCTAGACATCATATCTTTCGCCCGGATTAGAGGCACGATATTCTGCTGGATAGTTTCGATGAGCCTGGTTTTCAACTCGTCAGCATTCGGGCCTTTAACCAAGGCTGAAGCTGCGGTCCGATGGCCACCACCACCGAAATAAGTTAATATTTCAGCCACATTAACCGCTTTGGTCTGGCTCCGGGCGATGATCTGGACCCGGTCAGGCAGTTGGACTAACGCGAAAATTACCGGCAGATTCTCGATATCCCTTAGTTTATGGACCAGATATGCTAAATCCCCGATATATTTCTCCGCCTGGATAATCGAAATAGCGATTTTAACTCCATCGATATACTGATAAGATAACGCCCGGATTAAATCGCCTAACATCGGGATTTGGTCGGTATCAAGGTCGTGGAATACATAGGTCGGTATTCGGGTTAAATCGGCCCCGGAATCCAATAAGTAGGATACCGCATCCAGGTCTTCTTTCGTCGTCGATAAGAAGGTTAAAGAGCCGGTATCTTCATAAATCGCTAACACCATCAAAGTCGCTTCTTCAGGAGACAGTTTTATTTTCCGCTCTTTAATCAACCCGACTAAAAGGGTGGTAGTCGACCCGACCTCTTTAATCAACTCGACTTTCCCTTTAATATCCCCTTGACTTATCGGATGATGGTCGAACACCGTTATTTTAACATTGGGATTATTAATAAGCTCAGAGAATACCCCGATCCGGCTAGAGTATCGGGTATCGACCAGAATCATTTCTGTAACTTGGTTTAAGTCGATTTGTTTCGCTTTAACTGCCGGGATAAGAGAAGGATATGCGGTAAGATAGTTCCGGACCGATTTCTCTTGCGCCCCGGCAAATACCAGTTGCGCTGCGGGATAGAGTTTACTGGCCGCTACCATCGAAGCTACCACATCGAAATCGCTGTTGATATGACCGACAATAATGGAAAGACTCATATTAAAATGTAAAATGCAAAAGAAACAAGATTAACAGCTGACTTTAATATGACTTTAAATTATTAATTTAATATCTATAGAGTCACCTGCAGGTCGGCTGTTATTTCATTAAAATGAATTATACCATGCTTTTCAGCATTACGAAGCCATCTTCGGCAGGTTTAGTATAAAATTTCCGGCGGATAGCGACAGCTGTAAATCCGAATCGCTGGTAGAGATTGATTGCGGCAGTATTCGACTGGCGGACTTCCAGAGTTATTTTAACTACTTTCTTCTCGACCGCCATATCGATGATATATTGAAGTAACCGGCTACCGATATGCTTCTTGCGATACTCCGGTTTAACCGCGAAATTACCTAAATGCATCTCGTCGATTACCTGCCATAACACCGCATACCCGATAACCGTATTATTATCTTTGATAACCAGTGGGATAGATAAGTTGGATTCTTCTACTTCGGTAAGAAACATCGACCGTTTCCAGGGATCGGAAAACGAGACCTGCTCGATAGCAACTACTGCATCCAAATCCGATTTCTGCATCCGACTTATATTAATGTTAGCGTTTTCCATATTCCTCAGTTGTCAGATTCGTATAAAATCCCAAATCTCAAATCCCAAATCCCAAATAAATTCCAATTACTCAAATTCCAAACAAGAGTATAGAAAACAGTATTTTGGGAACTTGGAGCTTGGAGCTTATTTGGAACTTGTCCGCCTTAGGCGGATTGGAACTTGGAATTTAACCGCTACGGTGCTTCGCTCGGTGCTTCGGAATCGGTATCGGTTTCAGTAGCTGGCGTTAACCCGGTATGAGACGAATCGCAGAATTCCCGGGGTTCAGTCCCTTCTTTAAACGCTTCCTGATAGATATAGAAAGTCTTGCCGCCGTCAGCTTCAGCCGCTTCTTTACATCGGGCAGTAGCTTTTTTCCCGGTCGCACTGCATAAATCGACAAAAACTATTCCCGGCGGTACCGGAAAATCGGTGGTTGGCGTGCCATAAGTCACCCGGTTCATAAAATCCCGCCATAACGGTCCAGCTGCCCGGGCTCCGGTCATCCCGCGACCTAATGGTGCTCTAGCATCATATCCGACCCAAGTCGCAACCACCAGATCCGGGGTATATCCGATAAACCAGGCATCAGCATAATCGCTCGACGTTCCGGTTTTCCCGGCTGCCGGTCGAGAGAAATTCCGGCCGACATAATATGCGGCGGTACCTCGTTTAATTACCCCTTTCATCATATCGGTTAATAAATAGCAGGTCTGGGGACTCATGACTTCTTTCGACTGGCCACTAAACTCTTCTAATACTTTCCCATTATGGTCGTTAATCGACCGGAATATCATCGGCTGATGCCAGGTACCCCCATTACAGAATATCGAAAAGATCGAGGCCATTTCGACCGGGATTACATCGCAACTCCCGAGCACTAACGCTAATTCCGGTTTCAATCTCCGGTCTTCAGTATCAGCCAACCCAAGCCGATGCGCATAATCGATGATAGTTTCTATTCCGACTTTCGAACCCAACCGTACCGTTGCCGCATTTAACGAATGCTCTAATGCATACCGGAGCGTAACTCCACCCCGATATTTCCCATCATAATTATGCGGTTCCCATTTTTTATTGCCATAGGTAAACGTTATCGGACTATCTTGAATGACATCTGACGGAACGAAATTATTATCCAGCGCTGCTGCATAGACAATCGGTTTGAACGCCGACCCCGGTTGCCGGTATGATTGTAATGCCCGGTTGAACTGGCTATCGCTGAAATCATAGCCGCCAACCATCGCTTTAATATTCCCGGTTTGCGGGTCGAGAGCAATCAAAGCACCTTGTACATGCGGTTCAAGTACCAGACTCAGGTTCGGATTCCCCTTATAATCTACTCCAACAATTCTAACCAGCAGATAATTCGCCGGCTTTAAAATATTCTGCGGTGCTAACCAGGGTAAATCGTCCGGTAACATCAAGGCAACTTGTTTCCCCTGTACTTCAACGATAACCGATTTCGGGAATTTCATCGTTTTTAAATCGATCGGTTCGGATAATCGAACGATTCGAACTAACATTACCTGGTTCGGTTTCAACCCGATTTTCTGCCTTTTACCCGATAAATTCCGCATCTCCTGCTGCTCTAATTCGATTCGTTCTAAGTTCTGTTTCATCAACTCCTGCGCTGCCGCCTGCATTTTCATGTTCATGGTAGTATATATGCGGAGTCCCTCTTTATAAATCGCATTCGTCCCATAATTCGGATCGTTTTCTAACTCCCGCCGGATCTGTTCTGAGAAATAGGCTGCAGCAGAGAATCGTTCTCTTCGTTTCGATAAGATAATCTTGGCAAACTCCGCTTGATGCGCCTGTACTTTTGAAATCTTCCCATCTTCCAGCATCCGGGATAGAACATAATTCCGCCGTTTTTTCGCCCGGTCCATGTTCCGGAACGGTGAATAGACTTCGGGACCACGAATCAATCCGGCTAACATCGCTGATTCCGATAAATTCAGTTGGGTAGCGTTTTTCCCGAAATAGAGATTCGCTGCCGCTTCCACCCCATACGCCCCATGCCCGAAATATATCTGATTCAAGTATATTTCCAGAATCTGTTTTTTAGTATATTTCCGGGATATTTGGATTGCCAGCATCGCATCTTTAATTTTCCGTTTCAGAGTCCGTTCCCGAGTAGTATATAGGATTTTCGCTAACTGCTGCGGAATAGTGCTACCGCCTTCAACAACTTTCATAGCCATGATGTTATGAACCATCGCACGCGCTAATCCGGAATAATCAACCCCGCTATGTTTATAGAAATTCTTATCTTCAACCGCAATAACCGCATTCTGCAGATTTTCTGGGATTTTGGATAAAGGAACACTAATCCGATTTTCGATTGCCAACTCACCTACCAATTCATTCGCATCAGAATATACTTTAGTGACCTGATATGGCTGATATTTTAAAAGCGAATCTAAGTCTGGCGTTGAAAATATTGAAGGAGCAGCGATCGCAAACACTAATCCAGCGACCAAAATTAATACTACTGCTACTAGAAAAATATAGAGAATCCGACGTAACCATCGGTTTTTAATCCGGTAGTTTTTCTTTTGATCGAGATATCGGGGAGCTTTTCTAAGTGGAAAATCCATTGAATATATAAAATCCTTTCAAGCCAAATGAGAGTTAAACTGGATATAAAACTGCAAGAACTGCGCCAAAATGACCTGATAATCTAGAAAGGAAATAATATCGACTGATTCTATTGATGTTATCTTCTATTTCCCAGTTTCTTGATACTACCTTCTCTATTTATAAGAATACTCCGAAATCCAACTTGTGTCAACTTTACCACAGTTTCCTGAATAGTTCCGGCCAATAATACAACATTAGATGATTACCCTCAATAAGATAGCAAGTATTGCTTTGATTTATTTTATGCTATACTATTAAAACTTATTTCAAGAATTCTCGTTTAGAGTGAAATGACTGATTTAACTACTGATACAATATCGCAAAATATACCAAAACCACCGCAAAATTTATTGGATCTACATCAAATCGGGGTAAGTTATCTCGACCGATTTATCAATCTACTACCGAATATTTTCCTCGGTATCCTAATTTTCCTATTATTCTATCTATTTTACCGATTCATCCGGATTATCATCAGCCGCGCGATGGTGAAAGCGAAACTCGCACCGTCAGTAGCCGAAGCATTATTATCTCTATTGAAATATTGTATGTTGGGATACGGCTTAGTACTTGGATTAGAACCGATATTCCCCCGGATAACTTCATTGCTTGCTGGATTAGGAATATTAGGTATCGCTATCGGGTTTGCGGCAAAAGATACCTTAGCGAACCTGATCGCCGGATTAAGTATATTCTGGGATAAACCGTTTGAAATTGGTGATATGGTTACTATCGATGGAACTACCGGTAAAGTCGACCGGATATCGCTCCGCGCTACCCGATTGATTACCGCTGAAAATTTCCTGGTTAGTATCCCTAATCAGAATGTGATTAATAATAAAGTAACTAATCTAACCCGGTTAAAAACACAGCGGGTATCGGTCTCAATTCCGATCAGTATCCAGGATAATTTCGACCAACTTCGAGAGAATATCATGCATATGGTTGCCGGACTCCAGCAAGATGCACGAATACTTACCGAGCCGGCTCCGCAATTGATTATTACCGACTTTAAGCCGGCTGTTTCCGGTCCAGTACCCATCTCGGCATCAGTGCAATTAGAACTCTGGGTTTGGATCGATACCACCAATCCGAAATCGATAACCCCGTTTATCTTAAGAGAGAAAATAGTCGAAATGATTAAATGAATGGTTGATACTAAATGCCACAAACCAAGCCAAGATTAACACCTCAAGACAAATATCTCATAACAAATATCTACTTATGAATGGTTTGACATTTAGCATCAGAGTTTATACATTCGATATTATAATTCTATGAAGAAAATAATCTGGATTAGTTCGATACTATTCATTCTCATCCTTATCTCATTTTTGTTTAATCCGGATTATTCTCCCTGGCTGGTTATTCCGCTTATTGTCGTTATCCTATTTCTCGTTAATCTCGACCAGCTTTCCGGTCTGATTTTTTTCATCTTTATTTTCCCTTTACTTACCCTGCTGCCGGAACAGTGGCATGGATATCCGATATCGGTCGCCTCGATTCTATTCCTCTGCTTATTCTTTTCTATTTTAATTAAGCGGAAAGACGCCTATATTCCACGCACGGAGTTAGATTCACCCTTAGGTTATTTCGCTATCCTCGTAATCGTTTCCGCTATAATAACCATTCTCAGTTTAAGTTATGCTCCTATAAAAATTCTGATTTTAAAATATCTCTATAGCCTGCCAAACCTTTTCACCACCTATCCGGAAGATCGGTTTGATGCGGCAATTCAAGGAACAAGAACGATCTTATTCGGCATCATATTTTTTTATTTCTTGGTTCTGCTGCTTCGCGAAACCGATAAACTTCGAGGGCGAATGGTTTCTACGCTACTTCTTTCCAGTGGAGTTGTCGGTTGCTATGGCCTTATCCAATATTATACTAAATGGAACCTTATGGAATATTGGAAAACCATTTCACCGAACCTGATACGAATCAATTCGAGTTTCTCCGATCCGAACACGTATGGCGCTTATCTGGTATTGATACTTCCATTAGCCCTGGTTAAAATGATCGATAGCAAAGGTAACCGCGGTTGGAAATACGCCGGATTAAGTTTATTATTAATCGTAAACCTGGTTTGGACTGCTTC
>JBHGBB010000142.1:0-10340 GCA_041946755.1 bacterium
AACTTGCTTTTTTAAACATGCTTTTGGTTTATCCTGAGCAATGCCGAAGGGCGGTAGACGGAAAAGCAAAAGAGCCTTCGGCGTCTTTGATTTTGTTCCCCTTCTTCCATCCTTGTTGTCATAGCGTGTCTCGAAAGCATTCGGGACGAAGTTTACCCCGATGAATATCGGGGCAATCTCATCTTTCTTGAGTCGCTGTAATCTTCTTCTATTTATCGCTATAATCATTTTTTATAATTAAGCTTGACCAAGTCTTAGGTATCCATATATAATATTTTTAAAGCACTCCTTTCGAAGGCTGGGGAATACTGTTCTTTCGATGGAATAAGCATACCTAATAATTAAGATGGAGGTACCCGATGCCGACGCCGAATGTTAAAGAGGAAGCATACCATATCTTGGAGAAGTTACCGGAAAACGCTACCTGGGAAGACCTGATGTACAAGATTTATGTTCGGAAAGCCATCGAAGCTGGGCTGGTAGATAGTAATGCCGGTCGAACGACTGATGTTAAAGAAGTTCGCGCTAAATTTGGGTTACCTGCATGAAAGTACATTGGACCGCGAATGCCCTAGAACATCTCCTCGATATTTACGAGTATATCGCCCATGATTCACCGATCTATGCAAAACAAATGATTGATCAACTCACCAGGCGGTCGGAACAAATAGCCAGCTTTCCATTATCGGGACGTAAAGTACCGGAGTATGATGCAGACGATATCCGTGAAATAATAGAAAAACCGTATCGGATTATTTATCGAATTAAACCCAGCCAAATCGATGTTTTAGCAGTTATCCATAGTGCCCAACTCCTACCGGAAGACAAATAATCACCGTAATCGTTCTTTCTGAATCGCTGTAATCGTTCTTTTGAATATCGCCGTAATCAGTTTCTCCTTTTATCGCTGTAATCTTTTTTCCATTTTTTCCTAAAATGAGTTTGACAGAGACTTTTGTATCCTGTATAATACTTACGTTTGAAATTATAAAATAATTATAGATAAGTACTAATGTAATATGATTTCAAATACTCGAGGTAAATTTTCTGCATCATCTTCTCTACTAGGATACTTATACCAAGTAAGATATGCATTACTCGAATCCTTACGTCGATTACCTACAGGACAAGATTTTTCAGTTTCAATTGAAACCCTAGATGATGTGGTTTTTGCTCCAGAAGGAAATGCTTTAGAATTACTTCAGACTAAGCATCACATTGATAGGTTTGCAGATTTGTCAGATAGTTCTTCAGATCTCTGGAAGTCTTTACGTATATGGATTGAAGCCTTAAACACTGGAAGCCTACCTGAAGATTCTTTATTATTTTTAATAACAACAGGATCAATTTCTGAACAATATGCTGTTCATTATTTGAAACCTGGAAGTGAGAGGAATCCCGAAAGAGCCCTGCAACGTTTTAACTCTATTTCTCAATCAACTAGCAATCAAACCAATGTTGCAGCATATCAAGTTTATACTTCTTTATCCTCCGAAAAAAAGAAGAAACTACTTGATAATATTTTTATTATAGAAGCAGCACCGAACATACTCGCCCTTGATGAAGAGCTTAAACAACTTATTTACATTGCTGTTAAACAAAAGTTTATAAATTCTTTCCTTCAAAGATTAGAAGGTTGGTGGTATCAACGGGTTATAAATCATCTTTCTCATAAAGTTGTCACCCCAATTTTAAGTACAGAATTAGATTCTGAAATAGCCTTATTAAGAGAACAATTTAAAGAAGATAATTTACCAATTGACAAAGATATTATGAGTGCTAGTATTGATGCAACTGGTTATGAAAACTATATTTTTGTCCATCAGTTACAGTTGATCGGGATTGGTAACGAACGTATTTATTATGCTATTAAAAACTATTTCAGGGCTTTTGAACATATGTCATGCTGGATACGAGAAGACCTGATTCTAGTGGGTGATCTCGAATATTATGAAGACCGGCTTGTTGAAGAATGGAACATTCATTTTCAACAAATGCGAGAGGAACTCGGAGAGATTGCAACTGAGCACGAGAAGAAGATAGCAGCACAAAAGCTCTACAAATGGATTGAAACAGGAAACCATCTTTTGATTCGGTCTAGCGTAACTGAACCCGCCATTTCACGTGGTACGTACCAGCTTCTTTCTGATGCTCAACGAGTGGGATGGCACCTAGAATTCAAAGAGCTACTTCGCAAGTTGCTGGAACCACGGGAGGTATCATTATGAGAGCATGGGCAGCACGTCCGAAAATAGAAGCATATCTTCTTAATCCTGCTTTCTGTTGCACGACATTAACGGCAACCATTAGTGGTTATATGAGTGTGAAGGAGAACGGAATCCCCTTTCCCCTAATGTTTATGATTCTTCCAATTACACTACATAAACCAACCCGAAATTTACTTCCACCGAATACAAGAACATCTATGGCGGCATGGTTACAGGAAAATCATGTCGTTAGAGTATTGTTTTATGAACGCCTAATTTCCTTAAAACCATATACCAAAGAAGCATTTCAATTTGGTATGTTATTTGATTGGATCACACCGACGTCTGGTGGCCTGATAGAAACAACACTTATTGAAGCAGATATTAATCGAGCCATTGGAAATGTTGCGGATGAAGCACGTGAATGCATTATGCGTGCCCGATTTTTAGGAAAATGGTTTGCAAAAGCAGGAGATTCGCATACAATTATGGCGTTTTGGGGGATCCGTCCATGAGCATGCAAATTTTTGATATTGTTCTTTACGGTTTTAATAAAAAAAAGCGAGTTCTAGCTCTCAAACCAGGACGCCTTAATATCATTACTGGAGCATCAAAAACTGGGAAGACAGCTCTTATTGAGATCATTGATTATTGTTTTGGTTCTTCTGAGTGTCGTATATATGGAGTCATTCGTAAATCCGTCCAATGGGTGGGTGTTCGTCTTCAAATCGCTGGGGGGCAAGTATTTATTGCTCGACGTTTGCCGGTTGCTGGACAGGCGGTATCGTCCGACGTTTATTACACTGTTGCGAAAGAAATCTCTATTCCAGAACATTCATCATTAATTCAAACAACAAATCCCAAAGCTCTGGAAGGGCTTTTAAATGCGCATGCTGGGATAACTGAAAACATACACGAAACACCATCTGACCAAACTAGAAGTTCACTTAAGGCTAATGTTCGTCATGCTCTTCTTTTTTGCTTACAACAACAAGGTGAAATCATTAGCAATGAGCACCTTTTTCACAAACAGAGGGAAGACAAAGAAGAAAAAGGATGGTTTTTTTCTCGGGCAATCAAAGACACGTTACCATATTTTCTTGGTGCAGTTGATGATCAATATGTTGATAAAATGGCCGAATTACGTAGGCTACGTCATAAATTGCGCAATTTAGAAAGAAAATTGGCTGAACATGAAGCAATGCGCGGTCAAGGTATTTCACGTGCACAAGAATTACTATCAGAAGCAGTCGACTTTGGGTTTCAACCTTCAGGAACAGTTTCAGAAAAATGGGATGAGTGCGTATCTCTTCTAAAGGCTATTCAATCCCAGCCATTACCTGAGGAAGAAAAAGAGATTACCGCAGAAGGCGATGAGTTTGAACGATTGCAAGAAGAGCGTCAAAAGTTAATGCATGAACTTCACCAGATTAAAGATCAATTGCTCTCAGCAAAAACGCTCTCTTTTGACCGTCAAGGTTATTCTCATGAAGTCGATGCACAACTAACTCGTCTGCGTAGTATTAAGCTATTTGAAGATAAAGATAGCTCTAATTACAAGGTCTGTCCTTTATGTCAATCACATTTAAGTGATAGCCAACAACTACCTCTAATCTCGGATATAAATAAATCAATCACGGAGTTAGAATCGCAAATTCGTTCTGTTGAAGACCGTTCTCCGCAAATGCAACATGTGGTGGGAATATTGGAAGAACGTCTTGAGGAAGCTCAAAGCAAGCTTCGGGATAATAGAGAGAAATTAGAAGCAATACAAGTCTTAAATCAAAAACTTCAAAGTTTACAAGATCGAAAAGCTAGACGAGCGTATATACTCGGAAGAATTGGCCTCTTTCTTGAGAGCCTACCTATATTGGAAGATACAAGCGGCTTCAAGAAGGAAATGCAAATATTGAAAGAAAAAATATCTATATTTGAAAAAGAATTAAGCGATGATATGGTTCAAGATAAAATTCAATCGTATCTTTCAATCTTGGCTCGTGATATGAGTAAATGGGCGCAAGAGCTGCATTTGGAGTATTCTGAATATCCACTGCGCTTAGATTTGAAACACCTAACCGTAGTAGCTGATAGTGACGAAGGACCAACCCCTATGAAAGGTATGGGCAGTGGAGAAAATTGGGTTGGGTATCATTTGATTGCACATTTAGCGCTGCATAAATGGTTTGTCAAACGAAACAGACCGGTACCAAGATTTCTATTCATTGACCAACCATCGCAGGTGTATTTCCCTGAAGACCAGGATTGGGTAAGGGGAAAGGTTAACCATGGAAAAGATAGTGAAGACCGTAATGCTGTAAAGCGGATGTATAAACTTGCTTTGGAGGTTGTAGAACAGTTATCCCCTTCATTCCAAATAATAGTCACCGACCACGCTAATATCGATGAAACATGGTTTCAAGAATGTATTATTGAAAGATGGCGCGAAGGCAAAAAACTTGTTCCAATAGACTGGATTAAAAGCTAAGATTGTATATTCACTAATTAAGAATGATTATCAGTAACCTTTTTTAAAAGTTTTCTCAGGATAAACGAAGACGACCTCATCCAGCGCTTCTCTTTTTCCGGTAATACCAAAGGCTAACCGCTAAGCCGCTATAGCAAAATCCAAAATCCAAAACTATTTTAGCCACGAATATACACGAATTTACCCTAATATATTTATTATTTTCGAGACGATTCGAGTTCATTTGTGGCATAGTTTAGGAGTGGAGTGGAATCGAGCGTGAAAATTTCACGCTCGATTGCAATCCGATCCAACTTCCAACCCGGAAAATCATATAAACGGTTGAAACTAATAGGGATACCCGGTTATTTCTTCATATATTCGGATAGGAAGAGGTTATATCCCGACATTTGGAGTTTTTTCGCCCGATTATTATATTTATTCTGTTCAGATTCAGAGAGTGTTCTCCAAGAATAATTTGCGGCAATAAGTTTATCCCGTTGCAGAATCTGGCCAGCGGTTTGTTTATCCGGAGTCATAACATGTTTCCGGGCGTATTGGGTTCCGGTTTTGTTAACTACCTGATAAATCACATTTCCGGATTTGCCCCGGGCTTGCATGCTGAGTAACGGGAATTGTTCGGCAATAATATGGATATTAGTCGCTCCGAGTTCGGAAGATATTCCATCAAGAATCTGTTCAGCGGTTTTAGTGCATTTCGCTAGGGTTAGGGTAGGGTGGAGTTGTTTAACTACTTTCGCTAGGATCGGAATCAGTTCTTTTTCGGAATAATAAAAGGAAACCAGATTATTGGGTTTAGTGTATTTGGTTTTGGGCATGGATTTATCTCTTTTCAATATAAGGGTTGAGACAATAATTCACTCCTGTAGTTAGGTTATGGTAAAGGAGTGAGTTAAGTTGTTAGTCTTGGGTTGTTGGTTTTTACCAACTACTATACCAAACTACTTAACTCACTTCCTAACCCTAACCCAACGACTTCTTTTTAAAATATCATTCAACTTAAAAGATCGGTGACAACCGGTATTGTAGATTATAGAGCCTTGAATAGATACCGTTCGCTTCAATCAGTTCTTGATGCGTTCCTTTTTCGGCGACGGTCCCATCTTCTAAAACAATAATCTTATTCGCATGCTGGATCGTCGATAACCGATGCGCGATAATGATACTGGTCCGGTTTGCAGTCAGGTTTTTCAACGCATCCTGAATCAATAGTTCGGTTTCGGAATCGACTGCAGAAGTCGCTTCATCAAGTATCAGAATCGGAGCGTTTTTCAATATCGCCCGCGCTATCGAAACCCGTTGTTTCTGGCCGCCGGAAAGTTTTATGCCTCGTTCTCCGATAAGGGTATCGTATTGGTTCGGTAATTCCAAAATAAATTCATGAGCATGCGCCGCTTTCGCCGCCGCGATTATTTCCGATTCGGTAGCTTTCAAATTCCCATAATAGATATTCTCTTTAACCGTTCCCGTGAATAGGAATACATCCTGGAGTACCAGCCCGATTTTCGCTCTGAGATAAGAAGTGGATAAATCCCTTAAATCATATCCGGCTAACGTTATTTTCCCTTCGTTCGGGTCATAGAACCGGGGGATAAGATTGATAATGGTGGTTTTCCCCGCGCCGCTGGAGCCGACCAAGGCTACCGTTTCCCCATCTTCTATCCGGAACGAGGAGTTGATTAAAACCGGGAACCCTTCTTTATATGCGAAGGTAACATTCTGGAACTCGATATCGTGTTTAGCTAGTTTGGGAGATACCGCATGTTTGGAATCCATAATATCCGGTTCGGTATCGATAATTTCATAGATCCGTTTCCCACCGGTAATCGCTCTTTGGATAGTATCGACTACCCGGCCGAGTTGCATTATCGGCCGATAGAAGTATTGGAGGTATAAAAAGAACGCGACTAGGTTGGCAATGGATAGCTGTTTAACCATAGCGAGTTTACCGCCGTACCAGATCACCATAATCATCCCGATACTACTCGCTAGTTCAACAATCGGGAATCGGGTAGATAGATACCAGATAGTTTTCATCGTCGCCCGATAATGGTCGATACTTTTCTCTTCGAACCGGTCGAGTTCGTAATCTTCCCGGGTAAAAGATTGGATTACCGATATCCCGGATAGATTATCCTGCATTTTCGCTCCGATTTCCGCTAGTTTCTGTTGTGCGGTATGGTATGCCGACCGGGCATTCTTGCCATAGTTCCGAACCAGAAAAATCAGGATTGGTACCGGAATTAAAGTGACTAAGGCTAACCGCCAGTCGAGATAGAATAGGATTATATTCGCCCCGATAAATAGAATTACCGCGGTAACAATGTCCGGAATAGCATGAGAAAGTAACTCTTCAGTCATAGCTAAATCGCTAATCATCCGGGTGGTTATCTGGCCGGTCTGCCGGTCGTGATAATACCTGAGCGATAATTTCTGCAAGTGTTCATATAACTGGATTCTGATATCGGATAACGTCCCCCAACCGACTTGATGGGCGTAAAAGGTGTTACCGAAACTGGCTACTGCCCGTAATATATATACCCCAAGCGCAATGAGAGTAAGTTGGTTAATCATCCACCAGCCGGATTGGCCCATGGTTTCCAGTTTCTGGATGACTAAAACTAATTGCCGAATGATTAATGGCGCGATGAGTTCCGACCCGGTCAGAAACAGCATGCTTAATATAGCGATAATCATTTTGGTCTGATGCCGCCGGGCTTGTTTGAGGATCCTAAATATATATTTCATATGCTAAAAGATTTCCACGAAAACACGAAAATAAAAAAACACGAAAAGAAACTAAAACAACTCTTATAGTTAAATCAAAAGACTAAGATTTCCACGAAAACACGAAAATAAAAAAACACGAAAAAGACTAAAAATATACTGCTATTTAAAATACAAAAACAAAGACTACCACGAAAATACGAAAAATTGAAAACACGAAAAGAAACCTTTATAAAACGATTCGTTTAATTTTTAAGGTGGCCTTAGAGAAATTAAGTAATAATCCGATTTTTAAACCGGTAGCTTTAAGATAAGATATAACCTGAGCGATATGGCTCTCATCAAACGCTTCAACTGCCTTTAATTCAACGATGATTTGGTTGTTAACCACCATATCCAGCCGATGCATTCCAATCGGTTTCCCATCAAAATAGATGGTAACTTCTTTCTGCTCTTCAACATGAAACTCGTCTTTTTTTAATTGGAGAAGCAATGCTGCTTGATATATAGATTCTAAAAAACCCGGACCTAATGCCTTATGTACTTCAATAGCAGACTTAATTATTCTATGCGATAACTCATCGAATTCTTTATCCATAGAAATTTCGTGTTTTTACCTTTTCGAGATTTCGTGGTAAGTATTTCGCTATCCAAAATAACATGAAACGTGGAATAGCTACAACTTAAGATAACCTTGCATTTTACAAAATACATTTGCAATTTATGCGGTTTAGGAGTATATTAATCGCAAAATACCGCCGCGAATATAGCGAATTATGCTAAGGTTTGTTAACCTCATCACTTCGTGTCTATTCGTGGCAATAATAGGAGGATATTATGTATACCTCGTTCTTCCGTTCCAGTGTTATTCTACTGTTCTTAAGTTTTTCAGTTCTTCCGTTTTTTAGTGCAATGGCAGTTGCCGGAGTATTAGTCTATTCAACTTTTATCGGAGGCAGTAGTTCCGACCAGGTCTATGATATCGCGATCGATATAGGAGGAAACGCTTATGTAGTCGGTGCTACCGGTTCCTTGAATTTCCCGAAAACAGCCGGTGCGATTGATACGACTCTCGGAGGAACCAAAGATGTATTCATCAGCAAACTTAATCCAGCCGGAACCGTTTTACTCTATTCAACCTTACTTGGAGGGAGTAACGATGATGATGGAATCGGTATCGCTGTTGATGGCAGCCAGAATATTTATGTTGTCGGATATACCCGGTCGTCAACCGATTTCCCGACTACTTCCGGTGCATATGACCAAACGTTTAACGATGCTTATTATAGCGATAATTTTATTACTAAACTGGATAATACCGGGTCGAATATCCTGTATTCAACCTTTATCGGAGGGAATGGATACGACCAGGTGCATGGATTTGCGTTAGATAACCAGAATAATGCTTATATCACCGGATTCACCGATTCTTCGAATTACCCTTGTACTCCCGGCGCCTGGGATTCGACCTATAACGGCGGATATGACGATATCTTTGTAACCAAACTTAGCGGCGATGGTTCATCGTTAGTATATTCAACTTATATCGGCGGGAATACTTATGATCTCGGCCTAGGTATCACGGTCGATATTAGCGGGAACGCTTATATTACCGGATGGACCGATTCAATCAATTTCCCAGTGACCCCCGGCGTGTTTGATACTACTTTCAATGGCGGATATGCAGATGCATTCATAGTAAAACTCGATTCCGCTGGCGCTAATATTAGTTATGCCACCTATTTAGGCGGAAATAAATATGATTGGGGATATGATATCGGAATCGATAATTCCGGGAATGCATATATTACCGGTTATACCGAATCGTCAACTACTTTCCCAACCGTTCAAGGCGGGATTTCGACTACTTATCGTGGTGGAGGAACTGATGCCTATGTCAGCAAACTCAGCGCTGATGGTTCAACGTTACTTTATTCGATTTTTCTTGGCGGCAGCGGAGTAGATTATGGTTATGCGATTGCGGTTCGACCCGAATCGGGTGAAGCTTATGTTACCGGATATACGGAAGCGACGGCTGATTATCGGAACGCACCGCATGATTTCCCGGTTACCGCGACTGCGTTTGATACTACCTATGGCGGATATGACGATTCGTTTATCAGTAAACTCAGTGCTGATGGTTCCCAATTGCTCTATTCAAGTTTAATCGGCGGATTTGGGTTCGATTATGGTTATGGAATAGCAGTAGATAATTTCGATAATGTATATCTCACCGGCTGGTCGAACTCATCGTCTGATTTCCCGACTTCTCCCGGCGCATATGACCGGATATTTAACGGCGGGCAGAACGATGTTTTCGTAACCAAACTGGCGTTGAATTGGTTTAATAATCATGGCGGATTCGCGAATGCTGCCGATACTATGTATTGGTATTATGAGAAGTATGGGGATGGTACCGCTGCCGGCACCGTATCCTGGGTAACCGGATATAACGGCCAGTCCGGAGTATTAAAACTGATGCAGAATGCCGGTGAAAAAGGGAAGATCACCCAGATATTCTCGGTAGCCAGCGCGGGATGGTATACCGCCGTTGCGAAAGTAGCTACTGATATCGCTGATATTACTAAACAGCAGAAAGTATATTTATATCTGCAGCAATTGAATAGCGATACCGCGATAGTAGCTACCGGAAATTTAGTAGTGCAATCCGGGAATAGCGGGCTTATCGGTGCTGGGATATGGAAACAACTGCAGATATCGTTCTATGCGCAAGAGACTTTGCTAGGAATCCAGGTAGTCGGCATCAATCCGGCATCGACCAGTATTACCGGAAGTATATATATCGATGATGTTTGGGTATATGCCGGAGCAGCAGAACCGACTGAAACAGTTACCTTATCCAATCCTAGTTTCGATTCCGGAACCACTGATTGGTTAGTCCAGAATTATGCTGATGGTAC
>JBHGBB010000143.1:0-10223 GCA_041946755.1 bacterium
CTTCTCAATAAAATCTTTTAAATAACTATCCCCTTTAATCAATTCATTACTATCTTTTTCATGCGTAGTAAATATCAATAGGACACTTTGTGTTGTTTGAAGTCGATAGGTAAAGATAACCGTTTTCCCGGGGATGCTTGAATTCATTTCGGTAGTTATCGCTCCCGGCTTATTCATCGGCAACGGACTACTCTTTATTTTTACATTTCTCGACTGGTAATATCCAATAGAAAAAGCGATTGCGATCACCGCTAAGATAACGATATATATGGTCCATCGTTTCATAGTTTTCCCTCTAATAGAGAACAATATCGATTTATTTAATCAGAAGCAATAATATGTTAATCATAAAGCTTAGGAACGAACAGCTAAAAACAGCATGCTCTTCTCCGAATAAGGAAGGTTTTCCCAATTTACTTCATCGCGGAAAAAGTCAAAAACCCAGGCGCCTTTTGGGTTGTAAGATATAATCTCACTACTCCAAACCCTTAAGCCATTAAATTCAAATACTGGATCAACGTATATAGATACTATATCTTTATCATAACTTTTTAATGTATGTTTTTTACTCTTTTCACAAATACCTTTTAATTCTTCCCGGGTTGGCATCCGCCAGTCGCTATATCCTCCATATTGCTTCTGATTTAATTCTTCTACATAAGCTTTCGTCTCTTCCCAGGTCAACCCATACTTCCTTAAATCCGGAGTCCAGAATAATTTTGTTTGGGTATCTTCAATTACTTTATCCCCGTTATCGGTCTTGACCTTAAACCGCGCTGTAGTTATCTTCGCTATATTTTGAACTTGGTTTATACGAGAACGCACCGCTAAACTCCGATATTCAGAACCGGAGTTGGAACGGCGCTGCGATCTCTCATTGTCTTGACTGAAATCATAACACCATGCAGATGAAGAATTATTCGATGTGGTCTGCCCACTCCAAACAATAGCTCCTGTTAAATTAAATTTCTGATCAATACTAATGGTTTTATATATGCCTGGATATTGATGTTTTTTACTCTCTTCAGCAATTTCTCTTAATTCCTCGATAGTCGGCATCCGCCAATTACTATATCCGGCATATCGCTTCTGGTTCAATTCTGCTACTAAGGATGTTGTCTGGCCCCAACTTAGTCCCTTCTGTTCTAACTCTGGGGTCCAGAATAATCCGGTTTTAGTATCCTCAATCACTTTATCTCCATTGGTGACATAATCTTTAAATCGGTTATCCGTGCTTTTCTCTATAACCTGAGTAGTAAGCACTGGTTTCTCTTTATTGGTTTGTAATTTGGCGCGGTAATATCCAAAATAAAAACCTACTGCTATTACGCCTAGAATTAGAACAATTAATATCCATCGTTTCATAATATTTCCCTCCAATTGAGAATGATAAATGTTATAATCTGGTAATAGTAAATGTTTTTGATTTAATTTGTTCGGTACCTATTTCGATCCCCGTTTTCTCCCGGATATCTGAAATCGCTTCTTCCATCGTAGTGGGCATATTGATATCGACATTAAATATCCCGCCGCCGGTCCGAGGAATATATGCAACATCCCGAAGCCGATATACTTCCATGAATTTTAGGATAATATCGCCTGAAGTAACGTTGCGAAATTGGTAGATAGTTCCCTCATTAGTAATTTCGGGTTTGAAGTCTTCTGACGGACGCGGCAGCAGATTTTTGAAATTATCGGTGTTAGCGGTATATCGGGTTTCAGTACTTTCTGCTGTTAGTTGCGCTTTAAATCCGAATTCCGGACCCAGCCGACTAAACAGCTCTTCTGCAGATTCATTGCGGTTATAGGATAAGGTAAATTCATAGACTTTTTCTCCCGGTTTTCTGGGTACACTAAAATGGATATTTTCATCGCTCTTATGCGGGATACATAAGAGAATAGTAACTAGCGTTCCTCTCCCTTTGTAAATCAGTATGTCATTATTTGTAGAATCGTAGGATAATTGAGAAAATCCTTTACTATGATTGTTCTCGATTTCTTGATCTGCTACTTCTGTATATTGAATACCAATCGACTGTTGCGGAACTACGGAAGGTATTTTTACCTCAGTACCTTCTGGCGTATTGCGATTATTTCGTTGATGCCGATATCCAAAATAAAATCCTATTCCTATAACAATTAAAACCAGAATAATGATAATAAATCGTTTCATAAACTATAGTACTGCTGAATATCCAATTATCTTATTTCACCACGTGCTCATTTTCATGCTTAGGTTTACTTGTTTATCATCGATAGCATTAAGTTTACCATCGATAACTACGCTGGTGACTGCAAGCTTAAATTGTTGATTATCTAAAGTTGCTATTTTTAAAGTAGATTCTTGCATGACTGGTCCAGGTGAGGTTAATTTCATATCTACTAAAAATTGGCTTTTATTGGTAGTATTCGACTTGGCTGGATTCGTTTGCACTGTTACGGCTAATTTCTTAGTTGAACCATCGCTATCAAATATAGTTGTCGGAGTATTCAGATTAACCACCATGGTAGTTTCCCGGGTAAGCGCAGTCACAGGAACTGAGCCTGGGTCAACGATGATTATACCTTCCTTCGGCGGAGTTTTAGTAATTTGAGCTTGTTGCTCTGGTTTAATCGCATTCTTATATCCCCAATAAAATGCTACCCCAATTACTACTAATACCAGAACAATAATAATGAACCGTTTCATAAATGGTTTTTCTTTTCTTAAACAAAGAATTTCTTTACCAAGTGCTTAGTTTCATGGTTGCTTGCACTTGATTATCGCTGAGTGAATTAATCGTTCCATCGAGAGATACACTCGAACTATTAGTTGCTTTTTCTGTTGGATTGCCTCCGATAGAAAAAGTAAAAGGCTTATTTTCCGCGGTCGCTATTTTCGAGCTAATCATACGAATACTGGGCGGTGGTGTGTTTAACATTATATCCAGTACATATTGTTTTTGATTACCGCTATTCGAAGTCGGCGTCCTCGGGTTAATCGTTATCTCTAGTCTACTATTATTTCCAGCATCATCAAATATGATGGTTGGCGTACCCAGATTAACTACCATGGTTGTTTCCCGAGAAATTGCATTTGCGGGAATTGAACTTGGTTGCGCAACAATAATACTTCCCGGAGGCGGAGTTTTAGTGATTTGAATTTGTTGCTTTGGTTTAATTGCATTCTTATATCCCCAATAAAATGCTACCCCCACCACGCCTAAAACCAGAACCATAATAATGAATCGTTTCATAAATAAATTTCCTTTCTAGATTTGTTATGTTCATTTCACCATGAACTAAGTTTTAAGGATGCATCGACCTGAGTATCGCTAATCGATTTTATCCTTCCATCCAAAACCATATTTGCCCCAGTATCAGCATTAGCTGATGGGTTGTTCCCAGCATAAATCGTAAAACCGAGATTATCTACAACCATAACTTTAGGATTAAATGCTCGAATATTGGGCAGTGGTGTAGTAACCTGCAGATTAACTAGAAACTGTTTTCGATTTGCGGCATTAGCATTATTTCTCGATGGCATTGGTTTAATCATTAATTCGCATTTCCGGTTAAGTCCGTCATTATTAAAAATAGTTACCGGAGTATTGAGCGTAACGACAAATGTTGTTTCTCGAGTAATGGCATTTTCTGGGATCGGTGTTGGATGAGATTGAGGAGGCGGTTTGGTTATTCTATTCTGCTGGTTAATTAAAGCAAATTGCTGCTTCGGTACCATAGCATTCTTATACCCCCAATAAAAAGCCACACTTACTACTACCAAAACCAAAACGATAATGATCGTTCGTTTCATAAATAGTACCATCCGTTAAATAGTAACCTTGTTATCCCACCCTAGCTTGCTGGACGGAGGTTCGTTAAGTTATAAGTTAAATGGTTTAAATAGTTTAATATAGTTGGGATAAAACGGATTTAGTCCTGACTAAACTTATAACCTTTATTTTAACAATATATTTCGTTTAATTATTTTGATCTATATATCCATCCACAGTCCAAGCCTTCGTGGGATTATCGTTACGAACGGAAAATTCATATTTCTTAAGTTCACCCGATTTCAATCTGATTTCGTAAAATATCATTAATCCGGGATAGCCGGCATATTTAATTAACGGTTCACCACTGGCGACAATTTCCAATCCTTCCCAGGTAGTATCTATACCTTGAAGTTGATAAACAAAATGACAATAGGTTGAGGCTTTGCTCCAATTCCCAGCAGCGCAAGCTTGAATAAAATTTGTCGCAATATCTTTGGCCGTCGTGGTATCCTGAGAAGAAAATGATGCATGAATCGTCTTCCCTTGAGTGGAAGCGCTAGGGAATCTACTATGCTGATATCCAAAATAAAAAGCTACTCCGATAACTACTAAAACAAGAGCCACAATAATCAATCGTTTCATCAATGGTTCCTTTCGTTAAATGGGTAAAACAGCCGGTAATCGGAATACCAGGTTATCAGAAGGAATCCGCTTCAGGCGGACTGATACCCGCATTCCGATCCTCAGATAATCGGACCGAGAACTAAATTCTAACGCCTGACTTTTTTATTATTTTGCACCAGCTTGCTTAAGCATTTCGACAAGGTCTGGACGACCATGGGCATAACTGATAACACCTTTACCCCATTTATCTTTTGCATTAACATCAGCACCTTTAGTCAATAAAGCTTGCATAAGAACCTTATTAACCCGTTCAGTTGCCATCATTAACGGTGTTTCTCCAGTTAGCGTATATTGGGAATCTATTTCAGCGCCATTCTCTAAGAGATATATCGCTGCTTCTGTTTGTTCACCCTGTACCGCACCATGTAATGCAGTCCATCCTTCTTTGGTCTTGGAATTAACATCAGCCCCATTTTTAATTAAGAGTTTGACTACTTCGATTGCATTTCCTGATGAATACGGGCGGCTTACCGCATTGATTAAGGGAGTCATTTCGAATTTATTTTTGGCATTTACCGTCGCTCCTTTGTCAAGTAACCGTTGAACGGTATCAATATTTCCGCTATATGCAGCATTCATTAAGACAGTGGTACCATCCTTATTCGGCTTATCAACTTCAGCTAACTGATTCGCCGGCGTTTGCAGATGACTGGCATCCCCGATTTCCGCTTTTTTTCTACTTGAATACTGGTACCCAAAATAAAAACCGACTCCAACAACAATGATAATTGATAGAACAATCAAATTCTTTTTCATAGTTCTATCTTCCTTTTTTATATGATTTTATACTCTTATGATTTTTTATTTGGTTTTGAAGGTATATTCTATCGGTTCAGATGGAATGCCTACTTCTGAAGCAAAACCGATATATTTGGCTGAATTAAGAAAAATCTTATATTCTCGACGCGGTTCCAATTTAACCGATACCGTGCAAGTTCTTTTTTCTGCATTCCACATCGGAGTTCCAATAATCTGAGGAATATGTCCATCGCTTACCCATGCAATTCCACTACCCATATTTTGATTGAAAGTAACACTTAGTGTAGTTCGATTCGGGTCGACATCAGTAGCATCATTCGGCGGGTCGAACGCGATTATCACCGGCGGATTTAGCATCTGCACTAAGTCTGCACTGGCTCCTTGAGTAGTAAAATAAATCGGATGAGCCGGTAATGGGATTTGAGTTGTACTCTTGAACCCTTGAAACTTTCCATCATTCAGCCCCATGCGATATATACTTTCCGGTTCTAATTTTATCGGACAGACGCAGGTTCGTTTATCTACCCAATATGGTTTACCGGGAATACTTGGATAATACTTTCTACCGCTATTATCCGTAAATGCATACCCAGGTAACATATCCCGGTCGAAAGTGACGGTGAACTTATCCAATGCCGGATCAACATCTGATGCTCCATTACTTGGAGAGGTAGAAACAATTTGCGGTATCTCAGGATCCGGTTGTGGAATTAATACCCCAGATTCTAAACTGGTTGTTTGTTCTGCCGCATGGTAAGAACTGGTCTGTCGATATCCAATATAAAATCCTATACCGATTAATACTAAAACTAGAATGATAATTATTGTTCGTTTCATAGGAAAATTTCTCTTGGTTATCTTATTTATTCGCCTTTGCTAATGCACTTTTCATATTCTTGATAAATGGGCTATAGTCTACAAGCTGATAATCTTTAATCACCAAACCACTTTCTTTAAGGATACTTACTGCTTTATCATAATTAACCTCGGGTACCGTCGTATTAACCCCGCATTTTTTCCATATCCCATCTTCATATAAGAATAAATCCAACCATATTTGTTTGTTATCCGGCGGCTCGGTATAATACACCAGCGCAATACTATTGGTAACCGGATTCTCCGGCATATCTACTTCAACGATATGTCTGCCCAGGTATTGCTTAACATCGTCGGTAGGTTTAAAATCGATTTTTTTCATTTGGTTTAGCAATTGCGGAACGATACTCTGCATATATTGGGGTAATAACGACAAGACCTCTTGCGTAGAAGTAGAACCATTGACCGCAGCAACCATCCCGGCATAAGGATCGGTGACAAATGGCGTTTTCGCCTGTGCCTCTTTATATGCCTGTAATACTTGAGAATTGGACACTACAATCGCTTCCTGAGAAGATACTTCTTGTTTAACCTTTACTTTCTGATATCCCAGATAAAATCCTACTCCAATTACTACTAAAACTAGAATGTAAATTATCATTCGCTTCATAAGCAGTACTTTTAATAATAAAGAAGTTAGGTATCGATTATCTTATTTTCAATCTAACCTTAACTTGGTCGTTCTCAACCGGATTAACCATCCCTTCAAATCGATATTGAGAATTATTTGAACCCATCATGATTGCAAAAGATTGGTTCTCTTGAACCCGAATATCCGCGTTAACCTGGCTATTTATAGGAACCGTGATCAATTGAAGGATAACCTTATATTCCTTTGTGCTTTGAGAAACATAATTATTGGGGATAAGATTGACGGTTGCAGTCAGTTTTCGATTTAATCCGTCTTGTTCAAAGACTACCATAGGAGTATCGAGTTTTGTGATCCAACTTATTTCTTGGGTATTAGGATTATACGCAATAGCTGTTGATTTGAAATTAATCTTGTTATTGGGGGAAAGGGATACCGATTTGGGGGCAATTGCCTGATGATACCCAAAATAGAAAGCAACTCCAACCACTACAAGAACAAGAACGACTATAATCAATTTTTTCATATTCTTTCCTTTACTATTTGAAGCTAGAGTAACGCAGGCTATTAGCCTGTATTCAAACCGGCTGACAGCCAGTGATACTTTAGAAGTAGCGCTTGAATTATTCGCTAAAATAGTTTGTGGAGACCGTACCAGTATCCCAGAATATATCCGAATACCGCTCCCAGAACTAAAAGCAGTAGTACCAACCAGGTATTCAGTTTTTCTTCTTCTTTCGTTCCGGATTTCGATTCGAATCGTTTCGGGATAACTCGATGCTCTTGTCGGCTTCGGTCAACTAAATCGGTTGCCCATTCAAGTTTCTGGCTCGCGATCACCGGTATCGGTCGGGTGGGTTTCATGGTTGGATTCGCTACTGATTGCAGATTCTTCTTTAATTTCGTCTCTCCAAGAGGATTCTTGAAGTTCACCAAGCCGCGGAGAACGGTTAACACCGTGGTCTTCTCTTTCGAAACCATCGCATTAAACTCGGTTCCTAGCACTTCAACCAATCCACCGGGAGTGCCTACCGTAAACGGAGTCTGGTTCCGGCTTCGTTTAGTAACAAAGGCTAATAGTTCGCCAATCGGGATAAAGATATTGTTGGATTTCGGGCTTAATTCTAAGGTAGTGTTCTGGTTCAACCAGATTTGGGTGCCATCGTTAAACATGATAAAGGTTTTCCCGTTACCATTAGTAATCAATTTATCGCCGGCAAATAATGCGGCTCCGGCAAATGCCAGCTCTTTCAGTTCGCTCTTTTTCCGTTGAATATAAACATCGCCGAGGGTGGTCCCTAAAGTAGCGAGTTTATCCAGTTCCTGAACTCGGCTCATTATCTTCTGATGGAGTTCCGGTTTCGGGTCTACCATGGGTATTGAAGTCAGGAGGTTGGTTAATTTATCGAAATTAGGTTCCATAATTAAATCAGTCTTAAGTCCTAAGTCTTTAGTTCTAAGTCTTAAATTATTAGTCTTCGGACTTAGGACTTAGGGCTTCGGACTGCCTTATAAGTCCTCCTCTTTCAATCCGAGGTTAATCAGGATTTTTTGTAATGCTTCCATCGCCCGGTGGGTACCCGAATGTACCGTTCCTTCCGGGATACCGAGAATGTCTGCCACTTCCCGAACCGAGAGACCTTGAAGATACCGCAGGATAACCAAATCTCGGGACCGGTTATCCAGGGTTTGTATTCCCCTCAATAAAATACGATTGAGCTGTTCCTGATTCAAAGTCTCTCGCTGTGAGAGGGAGGTATCGGGAAGTGTCCCGAGCTTCTGGTCTGACTCGGTTGGTTCGTTGGATTGAAACCATAGTTTAGACCATCGTTTCTTTTTCCGGAGTTCGTCATAAATCCGGTTCCGAGCGATTTGATATAACCACGGTCTGAACGGTTTGTCCGATTGATAGCTCTGTTTCGATTCGACTATTCGAACGAAAATATCCTGGGTAATATCTTCACTCGCCGCTAGATTCCTCAAATAGCAGTTGGCAAAGTTCAGAATCGCTCGCTCGTAACGGGATATGAGCTCTTCAAACGCCTGGTTATCTCCGGCTAGATACCTAGTCATCAAATCTTCATCCGATATATGGTGATATGATAATTCCGCCATTTATACCCTCTCACTGGAGATATATACGTTTGAGTTCGGATTAGCTTCCAAAAATATTAAAGTTATTAGTTGTTAGTTTTTAGTTGCTAGACAAATCCTAACTACTTACCATTAACATATGATATTATGAGAGATTTGGCTAGAGGAACTGGGTAAGAAAACTTAATTATACCGGTTAAGTATTTTAATAAAATAAGGTAGGGGCTGAATATTTTCAGCCCCTATATCATTACGACGTCAACTCTAGAATGATTTTGGTACTTGATATTTCGTACTTGGTATTTTCAAAAACCCTATGGTCCGGAGATAACGATATTCCCCCGGCTGATGGTCCCATTGGTCGGGTCATATTGCCAGGGATAGGGTTCATCTACTTCTAGTTGCGCCGGATAACTCGATTGCGCCCAGGCATGGTCTGGTCCTTTACTCTGCAGCACCCATTTCGCCGGATTACCGGATCGATCTCCGTTTGGATATACATACCAGTCATACCCATACCGTAAATAATGGGCTTGCGTCGCATACCAATAATCTTCAGTCGTTCCCCAAGCCGGATGGTTGACCGCGCTATAAATATCATATGCCGCTGAAACGCCAAACGGGTCTTTCGAGATACTGGAAATATACGCGATTGGAGTAGTTACTCCTCGGGAAATAGAATATCCCGGACTGAATTCTACCATCGGATAATAGTTATTATCCACAAAATACGATTCGATTCCGGTAGCATAAGTTCGCATATCAGCTTTGGTACGGGAAACTTTCGACCGGGTTTGTGCTGCTAAAAAGTTCGGGATCGCGATTGCCGCTAGTATCGCGATAATAGCTACGACTATAAGCAGTTCAATTAAAGTAAAACCTTTTTGTTGAGATTGCATAGATTCCTCCTTAATTTTAATTTTGGTTATTGTAGCATATCTTATATAAGATAACTACATCCCTGCATATAAAGTCAAGCCTGGACCGGAATATTTTATCTTTTCCTATTCGATAGTATTGGGAGGAGGGTGGGTATTGCTCCGACCAATACCTACCCAACTCCATTCTTTTTTTAGTTACAACTTAAATCGAATTTGGACTTGGTATACAGAAAATATAGTAAGTTGGATAGATTTTTTTTTCGTTGATATCTGAAGTAGGGGCGAGGTTTCCTCGCCCAAATTTTGATGGTGTATGGGCAGAATATTTGCTGCCCTTGCCTCAAATAATAAGAGCGGGGAAACCCCGCCCCTACTCTAGAAAATTCTGGGCATGAAAAGCAAGTTATCCAATGGCGAACTTGCTTAATTCATCTAAAATCAATGGAGAAGCAAAGATGCCTTTTCTGTGTTTGCTTTTTCGAAAAAGCAAGTTTGCTATTAGAAAACTTGATTTTATTTTCTCTTAGAGGAAAGAGACAGGGATGATATAAAATCAGATTCCCTATTAGGGAATCTGATTTT
>JBHGBB010000144.1:0-10217 GCA_041946755.1 bacterium
GATAATATAAATAAAATCTGAATAAGCTTTTTCATTGTTTTTCCTCCTAATATACTTAAAATATTTTAGTTCGGTATTATCAATAAATTCTTATTATTGCTTGGAAAGATTCGTTCTGAAAATAGGATATAAAGATGGATATTGTGATATGAAAGATAACTCAGATACGCAAATCTTAAAAACCGTATTTTTGGGTAAGCAAGATACAATTCTAACCAAAGAGGAACCCGCATTGGAATCTCCAGTTTAAGCTTGAGTATGGAGAAGCGAGCGTATCGGAATTATATGTTTTCTCCGCTTAATTGCGTGATTCTACAAATCTGATTTCCGATAATACCTAGATTATTGCAGGTCTTGTATTTTTTGTCAAGTGAATTTTACAGAATAATGACTACAGCGATTCAGAAGCCCGATTACGAAGATTTTTAAATGTAGAAGTCAGGGGTTGGAAGGCAGATGAGCAAGACCGGGGGAAGAAGAAAGACCGCTTTTTTCACACGTTAGGAGGAGGGAGGTGAATACAAAGTACCAAGTACTAAGGAGGAAGTATTCAATGATAGAATGCAAAGATTTAGAAGTCAAAATTCATATTTTCTTGGATTCCAGGATACCTAATAATAAATCCGTGTAATTCGTGGTTAGATGATTATTATTTCTTTTTCGTTGGCGCGGTTCTCCGCATCTCTTTCGCGAGCGCTTTTATTTCCGATAAATCGCGTACCATTTCGCTCCATCCATACCATAACGCATAATCCGGGTTGGCATGGAAGGTACCTTCGAAGGTCCGCATCCGGTGTTCGAGATACATCACAAACAGTTTCTGTTCGATCACTGTTGATGCATCGTGGAAGGTTAACAAATCCGGGAATGCAGCGCTATATGATTTCGGTTTGGTAATAACGCCATCCTGATATAATTTCGCTACTACTCGAATCGCTTCTGCCATAAGATGATCCGCTTCTTTAATCATCTTATCCCCTTTATCCAATTCCGCTTTTGCAAACGATCCTGCATGGCATTGAGTGCAGGTCTTGGTCATTTTATCCCGTTCCCACTGCCAATCTTCTTGGGTCAACCGAGCGACATCAGCCGCTTTGACTACTTCCAACCGGTTGGTCGGTTTCCCTTTCGGATCGAGTACTCCCAAGGCTTGGAGTATGGTTACCCGATCAGCAGTCCATTGTTTATCATCCGGCATCGGTAACCGAACCGCTAAGAATCCCCAAGCGGTACGAACCTTATGATTCCCTTCCTGCATATGGCAGGTCTGACAAGTCGGTGCAACCGTATTTTCCGGTAAAACTCGATTTTGTTTCAAAAGGTACCGCACCCCATGTTTCGATGCGGAATACATTTCCCAGTGGGGATGGTCGAATCCCATATGGCAGGTCTGGCAAGCTTGCGGTTGTCTGGCTTCTTCAGTCGAAAAGGTATGCCGGGTATGGCAGGCATCGCAGGACGCCAATCCGAATCCGGTACCATTCTCTTCTTTAATCTTTTTAATATCCGCTTCCGATTTCAATCCGATTTTATGGCAGCCACCGCACCCTTTCATTCCTTCCATCAATTGCATCGGCTGATAATGCGCGGATGGCATGGCGTTCATCGCCGCCCAAGCGAGAGAATGTTTCCCCTGTTTATATTGGTCAACCTGCGTTTTATGGCATTGGGTACAGGTTTCCGGCGTCGGGATTTTTACTTTATCGACATCCAGCGCCGATTTATGGTCCTCCCCATGGCATACCGTACAATCGATACCATTCTGGCTATGATTACTCAATTGCCAGTCGGAAACGATATTCGGAGTTACTTTGGTATGGCAGTCGACACAAACCGATGCCGCTGATACTGAAACGACACTAATCAATATGTATAATAAAAAGCTCCCTGTGAATTTCATAGCTCGGCCTCCTGATTTATTCAATAAATAGGATGATTTATATCTTATATTATATAGCATAGATAAAATTGGTAGTCAATAGAATTCACCCTAAAATGATAATTATTTTTGTAACAAAAGCTTATTCTTTTTTAACAATATTAAGTCCGCATTTGTACTAAAATTACTTAATTCGATTGCTACACCACTGGGCGCACTCACTGTCCAATCACCAGATAAGTAAGATATATCGTTGACAGTCGCCGTATACAAACCATTGTCATAATTACGTATAGGAGATATAAACCTCCACATCAGTAAACCATATAATACTGCGACATCGACGTTTTTTTCCTCACCAGTAAGATGCGCATCCGTAGAATCGGCAGCAGTATATAACAATGTAATATTCGTAGTTATTATTGAGGTACCAACCTTTGCCACTTTAAAGTACCGCGATATATATAATGTATCTCCGGCATATGATCTTGCATATGGATATTTTTTGTCAAATACGGTTATTCGAACAGTATCAATACCGGTAAGAGCAGTAACATTAAATGTCACAGGGGTATAGTCAGTAGTACTACCCCATGTTGCCAGATAGAATTGCGTTGTTCCAGTAGTATTAATGATTCGATTTTGAGTGGTATCATAAACCAGAATATAATTGTTCTTAATAGCAGTATTCGCTCCATAAGGATTACTGGCTATCAAACTAACGGTATATAACCCGGCCGTATTATATTTATGGGTAGGATTCTGCAATAAACTAGTGCTTCCATCACCAAAAGACCAGAACCAATTATTGGGTGGTCTACTTGATGATGTATCGTAGAACTGAATAGTCATTGGGGTGATAACCGTTGTCGGAGTACTATAAAAATCTGCTATTGGAGGAAGCGTTGCATACACTTCGATATAATTTGGTATTGTTTTCGTTACAGCTTCATCCTTATTTTGAACCATTAACGATACCGTATATATCCCTGCCGTAGCAAATATATGTACTGGATTTTGCTCGTTACTTGTCGAACCATCACCGAAAGACCAACTCCAACTGGTTGGATTGCCAAACGATAGGTCTTCAAATTGAGTGGTTAATGGCGCATAACTTATCAGTGGAGTTCCATAAAAGTTCGGAGTTAAATGTAACAATAGTTTACTGACATAAGCATCACTCGAGTTATAGGTGGTATCAAATGCACCGGGAGTGATTGGAAACCCCATACTTCCAGTATGTCCTGTTATAACGGTGTTTCTATCAGGGTCAAGTTTTATATCATAAGCCTGGTCTGTACCGCTTCCTCCCAAAAAGGTGGAATGAATCAACGCTGAACAATTCGCATTTAATTCACTTACAAACACATCCCCTGCGCCATGGTAGGTTGTATCAAAAGCACCGGCAGTGACCGGAAAATCCGGGGAATACGTCATCCCACTAATATATATATATCCTACGGTATCAACATCTATGCCATAAGCAATATCACTTGAGCTGCTTCCGAACAAACAGGAGTAGATTAAGGTCGACCCTATGTTGCTGAATTTACTGATAAATATATCACCCCCACCATGATAGACAGTATCCAATGCTCCAGGAGTGATTGGGAAATCCGATGAATAGGTATACCCAGTAATATAAACATTTCCAGAGGTATCGATACATAAATTTTTAAAGTAGTTCGTCGAGCTTCCGCCGAAAAATGATGAATAGACCATCGCAGTTCCGGTTGTATCCAGTTTACTGATAAATATATCTATGTTTCCATTAAGTGTCGTATCATAAGCACCGCTGGTAGTTGGAAAGTCGGATGAAGATGTAGCACCACCAATATAAACATTTCCCGATGAATCCACCGCAATACTAATAGCAGAATCAGTAGTACTACCACCTAAAAATGTTGAGTAAATTAGCATTGAACCATCAGGATTTAATTTACTTATAAAAACATCGAAATCCCCGTTATGGGTTGTATCAAAAGCACCTAGAGTAATAGGGAAATCGTTAGCCGATTCGGTACCGCCAGTAATATAGGCATTTCCGGCAGTATCTATCGCAATACTACTGCCATAATCATCATTACTTCCGCCGATAAAAGTTGAATAAACCAGAGCTGTACCAGCTTTATTTAATTTACTTATAAAAGTATCTTCTCCGCCATTATACGTAGTATCATAAGCACCCGAGGTGGTTGGAAAATTATTGGAATAGGTATGCCCGGTTATATAAGCATTCCCATCCGAATCAACACAAATCCCCTGACCATAATCGTTACTACTTCCACCCAAATACGTTGAATAAATCAACGCTGAACCGGTATCATTTACTTTACTAATAAAAACATCAGCCATCCCATTTGAACTGGTATCGAATGCAGCTGCGGTTACAGGAAAATCTGCGGCTAACGTATATCCAGTAACATATGCATTTCCCGCAGTATCAACGGCAACAGAGAAACCGTAATCACCGCTAAATCCCCCTAAAAAGGTGGAATAAATCAAATCGCCTGCATTAGCTAAATTTATTATAGTAAAGCATAAGAAGAAAAATAAAAGAAAAATTATTTTGATTTTGGTATCACGACACATACTTTCCTAATTCCTCCTTAGCTATAAGGCTAAAAAATTGAGTAAACTTATTGCTTAATTATTGCACTTTTTATTGTCTTTGTCAATGCTTTTGTTTGTTTCATAAATTGTTATTTCCTCTTATTTTATGATAAGATTTTAAATTCCAAAATGATTCTGGTTTTACCTATAAATCCCGTTAGAAATTCAGCGGAGTTTAGCGAATAGTATCTAATGGGATCAAGCAAATATAGAAGGGAATTGCTAACGGGATGAAAGTTACTATTGCATGGTTAAAAGAGTATGTTGAATTCTCCTGGACCCCGGAACAGTTGGCTAAACAGCTGACTGATGCCGGGATTGAAGTCGCTTCTATAGCTCCCAATCCTTATGTTCCCGAAGATAAAATTCTCGAACTGGAAATAACGGCTAACCGGCCGGATTTGCTGAGTGTTATCGGAGTAGCGCGCGAAATCGCGGCGTTAACCGGCACCAAACTCCGGTTCCCGGAATCGCCGATTACCGAATCCGAGCCGGCAGCGGAAACCTTAGCGAAAATATCGATTCTAGCGCCGGAGTTATGCCCGAGATATAGCGCCCGGGTGATTACCGGAGTGAAAATCGGCCCGTCACCCACATGGCTGGCGCATCGGCTGGAAGCGGTCGGAATCCGGGCAATTAATAATGTAGTCGATGTAACTAACTATGTCCTGATGGAATATGGTCATCCGATGCATGCGTTTGACATGCGGTTTCTGGAAGGGCATGAAATTATCGTTCGTAATCCCAAACCCGGAGAGAAGATTTTTACCCTGGATGAACAAGAGCGAAAAATTACGCCGGAAATGCTGGTTATCGCCGATGCCAAAAAACCGGTTGCGTTAGCCGGGATTATGGGCGGCGCGAATTCCCAGGTATATCCTTCCACAACTGATATTCTTCTGGAATCGGCCTATTTCAATCCGGTCTCGATTCGGAAAACCTCGACCGCGTTCGGTCTCAAAACCGAATCGGCATATCGATTCGAACGAGGCGCTGATCCGGAAGGTACCATCCCAGCGGTTAATCGGGGTATCCAACTGATTCAGCAGTTAGCCGGCGGGAAAGTAGCGCGCGGAATTATCGATGTATATCCGAAAAAGATAGTACAGCCTACCGTTACATTGCGAATTACACGCGTTAGTCATATCTTGGGTACCAAATTAAACCAAGCTGAAATTAAGAATATTATTTCCCGATTAGCATTATCGAATTCGGTGATTGATGCAGATACCCTGAGCGTTTCAATTCCCAGTTTCCGGCAGGATTTATATCGGGAAATCGATTTGATTGAAGAGATTGCCCGCATCTATGGATATAACAATATCCCGACCACCGCACCAGCGATAAATATTATCCCATTCACCGACAAGTTCAATCGGAAAACTGAACGAACTATTCGCGCGCAAATGGTAGCTGCCGGATTTTATGAAGCGTTGAACCATACCCTTATCGACCCGACTGAATGGCAGAAGTTAGAGTTCGATTCAAAGAGTGCGGTCGCGTTAAAAAACCCGATGAGTGTTGAACAGTCGAATATCAGGAGTTCGTTGATTCCGAGCTTGGTTCGGAATGTAGCGGATAATCTGAAACAAGGGGCGACCCAGGTTGCATTATTTGAATTAAACAATGCGATTGCTGCAGATGCAACTGCCAAAACCAAAATCGGGCAAACCAGCCAATTAACCGCGATATTATATCGCAAACCCATCGGCCAGTCCGCCTTAGGCGGATGGAATGAAGAGATCGAACTGGCTGATTTCTATTTTCTTAAAGGTGTTTTAGAATCGGTTTTATTCAGTCTGGATATCGATTTAACTACCTTAGTATATACCGCTGCGAAACGGTCGTTTCTAAATCCGGTTCGTACCGCTGAAATCAAGGCTGGCAATCAGATTATCGGTATCATTGGGCAATTAGGTAAATCAATCGCGCAAAAATTAGATATTAATAAAGAGACCTTTTTATTTGAATTGAATCTGGATACCGTATATAATATGCCGAAAAAGGTGCGGCAATATCAGCCGTTACCGAAATATCCGGTGATTATCCGGGATATTTCGATGTTGGTTCCGCAACCGGTTACCGCGAACCAAATTAGCGGGTTGATTCAATCGATTGGGAAAGAAAAAGTTGCCGGAATCGAGTTATTCGATTTATATTCCGGAGATAAGATTCCGGCTGGTTCGCGAGCGTTATCATATCGGGTAACTTATCGCGCGGCTGACCGGACCCTGGCTGATGATGAGGTTAACCAACTCCATCAGCAAATTCTGAATGCTTTGGTTGAAAAGTTGAATATCAAGATACGATAATTCTCAATAGCAGTTAATGAGTTAAATCTGTTAAATAAGTTAAATAAGGAAAACCACGATTAGCAGAAAAGGCGCTTATGTTTTTAATTTAACCATTTAACCATTTAACTTATTTAACTTCGGATTAATATTCTAAGGGCTCGAATTATACTTACTGATTAAATGAGAAAGGTATAACCAATGGATGCTCATGAATTAGCGGTGTTGGAAGAGAAAATTCAGGCGATGTTAGCGCTGATAAAAAAGCTGCGCGGTGAAAAAGAGAAACTCGCTGAAGAAATTAAAGAATTACAGAAACAAAATGAAAGTTTAGAGAAACAGGTTAAAGAACAATCGAAATCCCAGGAAAAAGTTTTAGCCAAGTTTGAAGATGAATATAACGGGCTGGTCGCAGAACGGAAAGAAGTCAAGTCGCGAATTGAATCGTTGCTTAACGCTTTGGATAAGTTCTCGGTAGAAACCGAAGAATAAATACGAGAAATCAGAAGTCAGAAGTTAGAAGTCAGATAAATCCAAAAAATCTGACCTCTGGCATCTGGCATCTGACATCTGGTTTATATCATGTTAGAAGATTTTGTACCCTTAGTTATCCAAATTGCCGGGCAGGAATATACCTTGCGGGTACCATCGAGTAAAATCGACCAGGCGAAACAGTTAGCCCAGTTCGTTAACCAGCGGATGCATGAAATATCCCAGAAATCGGGAACGGTTACTACTTCCCGGGTAGCAGTATTAACCGCATTAGCGATCGCGGATGAACTGTTTACCTTGAAAGAGAAATACGAACTTCCACTTACCGAACCGCCTAAACATGCGGCGAAACCTGTACCATCAAAACCGGTGAAAGAAGTTAAAGAAGTTAAAGAAACCAAAGAAAAAGAACTTGTTAAAGAACCTAAAGAAGCTAAAGAGAAGAAAGAAACCCCGCCGGAAGTTAAACAGCGAGTAACCGAATTATCTTCCCTCATTGATGAAGAGCTGAACAAAAGCTAACTGAGGCATTCTCCTGAATAGCAGTGACTAACCTATCTTATTAAATAGAGACAGATATTGCCGGTTTATAGTTGTATACTAATCTTGTGAAAAAGATTTAGGGGAGTTTTATACCTATCTTAACAGCACCTTAATTCTTTTCCATTTGGCAAAGAATTATTTTGTATAGAAATTGAACACTTCCTCTAATCTTTTGCCAAGTGGCAAAAGATTATTTCCGCTTGAGGCGGATTCGGATGCGGTTCTCTCGCCCGAAAATGCTATAGTAGAACTATGCCCAAATATTACCCACTCTCATCTAAATCCTAAAATCCATCTTACTCCGAGCATAAATCTCTTGAAGTTTCTTCAACCAAAATCTATTCCACCTGATACCAAATTACCGCACTATTCCTTTTTTTTACCGTTCCGATACCGGAGTATACCTAGTGTGCCTTGAAGGCACACTAGGTATACTCCGGTTGCAAACAATTCCTAATACCATTTGGTTACTGGTGCAAAAAAAGCGGAAGGGTACTTTAAGTAACGTTTATTGTCGAATAGTCAAGATTATCGGAAGTAGACTCCGGGTTAATCCGGCATAACATAGCGATAGTATGTGCAGCTCCGGCAACGAAAATTGGATATACCTCGTAAAACACCCGCCATTCACCATAATTACCGAAAAATAAATAGAGCCAAAATAGCGGAATAATAATCCATAAGCTCATTTTGAAAAATACCGGTTTTTCTTGCCATCGATAAAAAACCAAAAAACCGATTATCGCTAAACTGGTTATGGTTATTATCGGCTCGCGTTCAAACTGTAGTTCGACTCGAATTGCATTTACTTGCCAGTTGAATTCTACCGGACTACCCTGATTATGCCAGAACAATAGATGCAACATTCCTTTTACCAGGATAAACATTCCCAATTGTGCACCAAGCAGTTTAGTATACAAATCCCTATTCATTTTGGTTCTATTAAAGTAATATGGAATAAATATCAAGGTTAGTAACAAGGTGGTTTCTTTATTCAAACAAGCGAAAAAATAAACCAGGAGATAGAGATACCATCGATTCCGAACCATCAGCCCAAGGGCGAAAGTAAAAAGACACAATCCCGGTAAATCGTACAGATACCCGTCACTAAAAAAGGGGATAAGACCGAATGTCATGATTAATGAGAATATCGACGAGAACCATGTTGGTAGAGATAATATCCCGATAATAAAATAACGGAGTGCATAAGTGAATCCGACCAACGATACATATAAGACGATTAAGGCAACAATCGATTCGTCATAATAAATTTCATTTTCTATTTGCTGAAACCAATTCAGTTTGTTTATTCCCGGATAGTGCTCAAGGATTTGATTAGTAAAGGTGATAAGATTATTCTGAATCTCTGGGGGGATACATGCGGTTGTGATGCGAACGGTTGTTGGTACCAAGGTACGACATACAAACGGTTTATGGGCGGTAGCATAAACCATTTTACCTAACGTGGTCCGCTCGTTAATGGTAAATCCTTGGAGAAAACTGGTATAGACAATTGCAGCAACTAATATACAGGCGATAAAATAAAGAATGCGGAATATCGATTGGTTACTATCAAGTTTCATCAAAGCCTTCGGCATAACCTATTATACCTATCGAAAATGATAATACCCACTTAAGATAATAAATACTAAATCTAGCTGGAGTTACCCGATAATTTATTTGGTCCCGAACAATCGGTCGCCGGCATCACCGAGTCCGGGAAGAATATATCCTTTTTCATTCAGCCGTTCATCAACCGCTGCGGTATATACCGTAACATCCGGATGCACTTTTTCGAAGGCATCCAGCGCTTCCGGAGAAGCAATAATACACATCGCTTTCAGCGATTTCGGTTGCTGTTTTTTAATCAAATCGCAGGCTGCTATTAATGACCCGCCGGTAGCAAACATCGGATCGACAATAAACACTTCCCGTTCCGGGATATCATTCGGCAATTTATTATAATAGATTACCGGCTGTAAGGTATCATGGTCTCGATATATCCCCAGATGCCCTACTTTCGCCATCGGAATAAGCCGGAGAATGCCGTCAATCATGCCCAACCCGGCACGAAGTATCGGCACAATCGCCGGCAGTTTTCCTGCCAGTGTCCTACCTGCTGCCATCATGTTTAATGGCGTCTCAACTTCTATCGGAATCGTTTCCATCTCCCGGGTAGCTTCATACGCCAAGAGATTACTCACTTCATCTACCAACTCCCGGAAATCTTTCGACCCGGTATTCTTATCCCGCATATTGGTAAGCTTATGCTGTATCAAGGGATGCTCGATAATCTTGATAGCCATAAATTCCTCCTCATATTGTTTTTCAGTTTAAATCAATGAACCTCCGTCCAGCAAGCTGGACGGTATCAGATGTTAGAAATTTATTATATACGT
>JBHGBB010000145.1:0-10185 GCA_041946755.1 bacterium
ATTTTACTAATAAACGTTTTTAATTCGAGTGTTTTCGGCTGCCCTTCATACCCGGTAAGTTGGATTCCCACATCGGTAATCCGCTGTTCCCGGTTATCAATCATAATAAAATCGTTTCCTGCACCGCTGAATTTACTAAAAGGTATATTCATAGATAAATGCAGCCCTATCCGCCTTAGGCGGAGAAAAGTCCTAAGTCCTAAGTAAAACGAACGTCCCTTAGGACTGAAGACTTCGGACTTCGGACTGTCTTTTACGTTTCTTGTTTCATTAAATCTTCATAGGTTTCACGGCGACGGACAACCTGATGCGATGCACCTTGAACCAGAACTTCTGCCGGTCGAAGCCGGCAGTTATAATTCGATGCCATCGAAAAGCCATACGCGCCTGCACCCATAATCGCAATCAAATCTCCGGCATCGACTGTTTGCAGTTTCCGATCGAGTGCCAGGAAATCGGCTGATTCGCAAACCGGGCCGACCACATCTACTTCAATCAACTTCGCATGAGTATCCTTATGCACCGGTAAAATTTCATGATAGGCATCATAGAGTGCCGGCCGGATTAAATCGGTCATCGAGGCATCGATGATAACAAACGTTTTAACTCTGGTCTTTTTTACATAAAGAACTTTCGCAATCAGAATCCCGGCACTGCCGACCAGATATCGACCGGGTTCGAGAATCAACCGGCAGCCGATATCTTTTACTAATGGCAGGATAGCTTTCGCCAGTTCCGTTGCCGGCATCGGAACCTCTTCACTATAAACAATCCCCATCCCACCCCCGATATTTAATACATCCAGCTGAATCCCTTCTTCCCGAAGTTTGCGCAGCAACGAAATCAACCGCTTAATCGAATCCACATACGGTTGCGGAGTAGCGATCTGCGACCCGATATGAATATGCATACCAACTACTTCCAGATTCGACATCTTCTTAACCGTCCGATAAAATTCCGGTGCTGCTTGATAATCGATCCCAAACTTATTCTCTTTCTTGCCGGTAGTAACATAATCATGGGTATGCGCATCGACATCCGGATTAACCCGAATCGCTATTTTCGCCTTTTTATGAAGCCGAACTGCTATCTGATTGATTAACTCCGCTTCCGGCATCGATTCGACATTAAACATCAAAATATTCGAGGTTAATGCATATTCTATTTCAGCGGCAGTCTTCCCGACTCCGGCATAAACGATTTTCTGCGGATCGAATCCGGCTTTCAACGCCCGATACAATTCGCCCCCGGAAACGATATCTGCACCGCAACCCTGCTCGCGAAGAAGCTTACATAACGCCAGATTAAAATTCGCTTTGATTGAATAGCAGATTAAATGCTCGATTCCAGCAAATGCGGTATCCAGTTTCCGATAATGATCAACCAGTGTCTGCTGGCTATAGAGATAGAATGGAGTCCCGATTTTCTCGGCTATTTCTGATATCCGATATTGTTCACAATAGAGTTCGTTATTCTGATATTCGAAATTATGCATAATATTTCCCTTTTAGAATAAAAAAATCGTTTCGTTTATCTATGCTTATTTTACCCTGAAACGCCTACCAGCTCCGAACAAATCTTTTCCTGCCATTGTTTTCTTTCCAATTCGCGTTTAATCCGCCTCTGACGGACTAATTTATCGCCCAGAAACGGGGCAAACCGATCCCATTTCTGTGGTTTATCCACCGGATATTGGAACAAATCCGACGGTGCTGGAATCGATTTAAATCTAGCGATAAACTCCTGCTGTTTGCTGATCAACCGGTTCCGCGCATCGATAACATTCGGGAACGCTAATCCACCCAGCCATTCTTTAATTACCAACGCATTTTGTACCTGTTTGGTATGATAATCGATGCCATGGGCATATTGTTCCAACTGTACCGCCAGTTCTTTCGGTAAATATATATAGAACTGGTTGGTTTTCCGATAGGTTTCAATCATTTTCTGGAATGCCGGTCCACTTTCCCACCGGTCCAAGAAAATTGATTTTATATTCTCGGTAAAAAAGCTTGCCGCATATCCTGATTCCGGTTGAACGGTTAATTGTTTACTAGCATTTTCCGGTACCATTATTTTCGATTTATCTTGCGAAAACACCAGCTTTTCTTTCGTTAAATGTCTACAAAAAGCTTCAATTACATCAAACAAGATTATGGTTGCTTGTCGAACCATTTCTTTCAATCGCTGATACCGTTCTAATCCGGATTTAAACCAATTCTGGAGCAACTCCGTTAACTCGGCATTGAATTTATCCCAAGTCTGGTTTTTCTTCTTGGTCGCCTGGGTAAAATGGATAATAATATCCCGGGTAGCTTCCAATTGGATTAATGTTTCTGCAACTGCAAATTTCCCTTCAACTAATTCTGGAATAAAATAATTCAATGGTGATACCATAAGGCGGTCGTTTAAATAAGAGCACCAGGTGAATGACCGCTCTTCACCGGGCAATAAATTAAACCTTATTTCCTGGCCATATAATCGTTGCAATGCTAGTGGCGGCGATAACTGATAGATATCCCGAAACATGATTTCGGTATATACTTTCGGAAACTGGAATAAAGCTGAATCGGATAACAATTTGCGAGTGGTAGCAATCAATCCCGATTCAATCGCTTTCGGGTCATGTTGTTCCAGGAGAATATACACCAAATCCAGTTTGGTGATTCCGGGATAAACCTGATAATTAGCGATATAGATCGAATGTAACCCGGCAAACCGGGTTACTTCTCGAACAAACCGGTCTCGTTCATGCACACAAGTTTCTTCGGTTAATTCTACCGGATTGGCATAATATTCATATGCCGGTAGCTGAATTGATTTCAATACTTCGGTTACCGATATCATAGTTCGACTTAAGCCAAAGGTTTATTTTGAAAGGTATCTACCTGGTTCAGAGTTATCTATCGGAGATATCCGCGTATGATCTATTTTACTATTTCGATCTATTATTTTAACAACCTTTTATATGCTGCAGCGATAGCTTTTTTTACCTGACGGGTTGCAGTTCCACCGGGGATATCTCGCGAATTGATACTTTGCTGGATATCGAATACCTGATAAACGTCTTTATTAAATAACGGGCTGATTTGTTTAAATGTTTGCAGGGATATTTCATCCAACGCCTTTTTATTAGTTTCGCAATATCGCACCAATTTCCCGACGATTTCATGCGCTTCCCGGAACGGTATCCCTTTTTTCGTCAGATAATCGGCAATATCGGTTGCTGTCGAATATCCCATTTCGGCCATTAACCGCATCCGGACTGCGTTGATTTTTATTCCCGGCAACATTTTGGTTAATACCGTCAACGCGATAGTTAAGGTATCGATGGTATCGAATATCGGCTCTTTATCTTCCTGCAAATCCTTGTTGTAGGATAACGGTAGCCCTTTTAAAACGGTTAATAGTGCCATTAAGTTTCCATAAACTCGCCCGGTTTTACCGCGGAGTAATTCCGCAACATCCGGATTCTTTTTCTGCGGCATAATACTGCTGCCGGTACAAAACGCATCCGCAATTTCGATAAATCCGAATTCGGTTGATGACCATAATACTAATTCTTCTGCCAACCGGGATAAATGGAGCATGATGATTGCAGAACCGCTTAAGAATTCAACGGCAAAATCCCGGTCTGAGACCGTATCAATGCTATTTTTGGTTATCGCTGGGAATTCTAATTGTTTGGCAACATAATTCCGGTCGATCGGAAACGAAGTTCCTGCTAACGCGCCGGCACCTAACGGCATTATATTCACGCGCTGATATATTTCCTGCAATCGTTCGGTATCTCGGGCAAACATTTCTCCATACGCCAGCAGATAATGCGAAAATAGTATCGGCTGCGCATGTTGTAAATGGGTAAATCCGGGCATAACCACGGTAATGTTTTTTTCCGCTACTTTGAGAATAGTTTCCTGTAAGCCTTGAACCAATCGAGTTATTTCATGAATCGCATCTCGTAAATAGAGCCGTAAATCCAATATCACCTGATCATTCCGGCTTCGTGCGGTGTGCAGTTTACCTGCCGGAGCGCCAATTTTCGATTTCAGCCTTTTTTCGATACTCATATGGATATCTTCATCTGCCGGATTAAACCGGAATTTACCGGTTTCAATTTCGGTTAATATCTCTTGCAAACCGCGAACGATTTGGATCATTTCTTTGCTTGATACAATCCGGCATTTCGCCAACATCTGAACATGAGCGATGCTTCCCAGAATATCATAGCGATAGAGCCGTTTATCAAAATGTAAAGATCCGGTAAATTGATCTACGCTCGAATCTGTTTCGCCGATAAATCTTCCTGACCATAACTTTTTATGTTTTGGCATAAGATTAAGTTTTTTTGATTCTAGAATCTAGATTTGCTATTTCCGTCTAGCATCTAACCTCTAAAATCAGAAATGATTTTATATCTTACTACGCTAATTTTTTCTTCAAAAAATCTATTTTATCTACCGGGGTTGGATCTACTCCATTGAGAATCGCCAGGTAATAACTCACGAAATCGCCGAGATAGATTACCGACCATAACCGGGCTAATAATGAATCCCCTTGAGTCCAGATATCGGTAACACCGTCAGCATAATCATGAATCAAATCCCGGGTAATCTGAAACCGTTTTTGTATTTGCGGATGGTCTTCTTTATCCCGGATCAAAATGACCTGCATTTTGTTCATGAAGTCTTTTAACACTTCCCAACCAACTATCTCATTATGATTCAGTTCCGATAGCACCTGGGAATTGGCTAAACATTTACTATTTTCATTGATCTGGCATCGCCATCGAGTTACAATACTATCGAATTTGTCTCCGGAAGCATAAATAACCGCAAATTTACCGAATAGCCGGCTGGCAATTTGTTTGGCTACATTCTGTTCTATAGCAATCTCTCTGGCATATTGTTCTCGCAATTTTCGTAATAAGGCTATTGCTTCAGCAATCTCTTCTTTTTTATCCTGAATGAACTTCTGCCCGGATAAAACCAGCAAGGCAGGGAAAAAAGAGTAGCCGATTGCAGTCCGTGGCGGCAATCCAGGAGGAATAATAATCACTGGAAATCCGTCTTCTTTCGCCATTGCCGCTAAGTTTCCACCACTGGTTATGCAAAGGATTCGAGCACGTTTTTCTTTTGCCTGGTTGTATGCAGATAATGTTTCTTCAGTATCTCCGGAATAACTACTGGCGATAAAAAAAGTCGAGTGGTCAACAAAAGAGGGTAAATTATAATTCCGATTTACTACCAGGGGAATTGCCAGCTCATGGGATAAATAATTTTGTAACAAATCACCACTGATTGCTGAACCACCGAGTCCGGCAAATAGAATGTTCTGGATATTATTTACTTTACCTACTTCAGCCTTTTCACCAATAGCAACCGCTGCTTCACATTGTTCCGGTAGATTATAAAGCAATGAAAACATATTACTCTGGTCAATACTTTCAACTTTCTGGATATTATCAAAAAGATATGTAGACATATAAAAATTCCATCCTAAATCCAAAGCTTTTACCTTTAAAGTAAATCCTTTGAGACTTAAAATATTTTTTATTTATGATTGTCGTTTTATATTATTTCCGGTAATATTTGGTTTACCCGGCGTTCTAGGTATTCTCGAATTTCATCTGCGGTCGATAATCCGAAAACGGTTCTTGCTAATTCTTTCGATTCCTGCATGCTTACCGATCGGACGATTTTCTTTATCCCCGGGACCGCTACCGGCCCCATACTAAATTCATCCAGGCCTAATCCGAGTAAAATCATAGCGAATTTCGGATCGCCAGCCATTTCACCGCACATCCCTACCCAGATCCCGGCATTATGTCCCGCATCGATAACCCATTTGATAAACCGGAGTACTGCCGGATGTAAGGGATCATAGAGATGCGCAATCCGTTCATTCACTCGGTCAACCGCCAAGGTATATTGAATTAAATCATTGGTTCCGATACTAAAGAAATCCACTTCTTTCGCTAAAATATCGGCTGTCATCGCTGCAGAAGGAATTTCGATCATAATACCGACCTGGAGATTCGGGTCGTACTTCTTTCCTTCAGCAGCTAATTCTCGTTTGGTTTCATCAAGAATCGCCAAGGCTGCCCGGAGTTCTTTAACTCCGGAAATCATCGGGAACATGACCTTAACCGAACCGAATACACTCGCTCGCAATAGTGCGCGGAGTTGGGCTTTAAAAATATCCGGCCGCTCTAAACAGAACCGAATCGCCCGGCAACCTAAAAAGGGATTCATTTCTGCAGGAATATCCAGTTGCGACATAAACTTATCGCCGCCGAGGTCCATGGTTCGAATGATTACCGACCGCGGCGCGAAACTTTCCGCTACTGCCCGATATGCCTCTAACTGCTCTTCTTCCGAAGGGAAATCCGGCCGGTTCATATACAGGAATTCGGTACGGTATAGCCCGACTCCATCAGCGCCATGCCGTTTTACATGTTCGATTTCTTCCGGCAATTCGATGTTTGCTGCTACTGTGACTTTATATCCGTCAGTAGTTTCCGCCGGTAATTCTTTTAATTTTTCCAGTTCTCGTTCGAACAATACATATCGGCGCTGCATTTCCTGATATTCGGTTAACGTTGCTGGATCGGGATTAACGATTACGACTCCATGCGAGCCATCAACAATAACCATATCTCCGGATTTAATCATGGCGGTAACAGTACCCAATCCAACTACTGCCGGGATTTCTAATGCCCGGGCCATAATCGCCGTATGTGAAGTTCTGCTACCGGTATCGGTAGCAAATCCGATAACCTTTTCCTTAACCATCGATGCCGTATCCGATGGCGCTAAATCATAGGCAACCACAACTACTTCTTCGTTTAATTGCGCTAATGATTCCCGTTCTCTCCCTAACAAATTCGCAATTACCCGCCGGCCGACATCGCGAAGATCAGTCGCTCGTTCCCGCAAATATTCATCTTCCATTTTGGCAAAAACCCCGATCATTTTCTGCAATACTTGCGAGAGGCCGAATTCTACATTCGTTTGGTCTTTTTTGATGCGGTCAATCGTCTGCTGGACCAGGGTCGGGTCTTCTAATACCATCAAATGGGTAGCAAAAATCCGGGCATGCGCTTCACCCAGTTCGCGTTCAACTTTATTTTTTAGGTTAGTAAGTTGGCTTTTTGTCTTATTAATCGCTTCGGTGAACCGGGCGATTTCTGCCTCGATTTCTTCTGGAACGATTTTCCGTTCGGGAATATAATATCGTTCACTATCGAGGAGAAAGACTTTTCCGATGGCAATTCCAGGAGAAACTCCAATCCCTTTAATCATAAATGCTCCTTCAGGCTAGTGGCCGAATTTTGTTCTGTATGCAACGCCAATTCTTGATCAATTAAGGAATTAATAGAATCAAGCTGTTATTCAGGATATGCAAAACCTTTTTTCTGGTTTAGTTCTATTACTAATTTATGTAATTCCACAATTCGCAATCCCAAATCCGCAATGCTCTTTCAGATGCCTTCTCCTTTTTGTTCGGCTTGTTCATCAAATGCGGTGGTAAACAATTGCTCAATGGCAGCAACCGCAGCTTCCGCATCATCGCCTTCTGCAGAAATTATCAGAACCGAATTCGGTTCTGCGCCAAGCATCATTACTCCCATGATACTTTTCGCGTTAACTTTTTCGCCTTCTTTTTCCAGCATCACCTCGGATTTATACCGATTCGCGACATTAACCAACATTCCCGCCGGCCGGAGATGGAGTCCGAGTTCATTGAGCACCTTAACTTCTCTGGTTACTTTTGGCATAATGCAGTCTTTAGTCGCAAGTCTAAAGTCCTAAGCTTCAAGCTCGCCTATAATCATCATTCTTAACACTTCAGACTTAGGGCTTAGGACTGCCTTTAATATCGTTCCAAAATAAAATCGTAAAATATACCATCATAACTATTGCAACGACAGTATATCCATAAATACTCGGTAATTGCGCTTGTTGCGTTAATTCATAACCACACATTGCAACAAGGCCAATGATAAAAATCCGGGTGGTATGCATTTTCTTATGTAATCCGATATACACCAAAAAGGATAAACATAACAGTTTAAATGCAAACCAACCGCGGAGGACTAGCATTCGGCCTATATCCAGATCGGGATTATGAATAAAACATAATCCGGCTAAACCGATAAACAAACCGATAAATCCTATTCCAACGGTTTGAATTCTCGCTACCGTTCCTGCAAGATCAAACTGGCGGATGAGTTTCGACATCTCACCGCCTGATTTATAGCCTTGAAAAACGCCATAAAACCGAATATAAATATGCGCTACATTATAACATATTATGAAGAAGAGCGGTCCGACCACCGCGAGGTTCCATTCTGGGGCACTGAGCAATACTATCATGACGGCGATTACAGCTAAAAACGGGCGGATAGTAGTCCAGAAAAAGGTATCTCCTAATGCTCCGAGCGGACCCATTAGCGTGGTTTTAATAGTTTGCATTTCTTGTTCTGCACGGTCTAGTTCCGATTCATTATTTGCCGCTAAGTCTGCAGCTAATCGCTCTTCTTTGGCGGCAATCAAGCCTAATATATATGAAGCGAAATAGGGTTGCGTATTAAAAAATTGGAGATGACGGGTTAATGCTCGAATTCGCCTTTGATTTTTCTCTGGATAGAGACGGCGCAATACTGGCAACAGGCAAAAGGTAAATCCGATATTAAGCATTCGCTCGAAATTCCAGATTGCCATTATACAAGTCGCGCGAATCCCTACTATAAATAAGGTAAAACGGTTTATCGGTTTCATAGTATCTACTAATTCGGTGTCGCTGGATGCAAAAAGAAACGCTGCTTTTCGCATCTAACCACGATTCACCGGTTTTGCTGCTTAACGCATTAAATAAGTTATTACCCCGGCTAAAATAAATCCGGCAGCCAGGCCGATAATAAACGCTCGCTTGCGGTTATGGATACGGAATAAATCCAAGATCACCGCAATTCCTACGGCAACGAGTAGTATTAAGGTATATTTCAGAATATTGATTTGCAATAATACCGGCGACCAATGCGATAAGATAAGGATCGGTATCCAGGTTCCGAGATAAATAAGCAGGGCTGCGGTCAACCAGACTAAGCCGATAGCGAGGAGACAAATGAATTCGATCCCGAGATATGAGCCGGTAGCGGTATATCGGTCTGCCATAACATTAAATCGATTGTTAAATTTCCGGATTTTGATGGTTAACTCTCCCCCGATAAATCCATTCAGGATACCACAGCAGATCGATATAGCTAATACAAAGGTTCCGATTGGAACTTGCATTCCGCGAGTCAAGAAGATATAAATGATGGTAGCGGTCATAGCTGAAATCGGTGCTTCCGGTGGAATATGTGAACCGATCGGTAATTTACCGATCCAGAGCAGTTCAAGTAGCGCTCCGATTAAGAGCCCAATCTGCCAGTTACCGAGATACCAGCCGATTAACGGCGCACAGACGATCGGTTGCGAAATCATAATCTGCGCTACCGATGAAGAATCGAGAAAAATCAAGCCACCGATTGCGGCTGATTTAGCGAGTTCTACTAACATTGTCATAATTGAAATGGTATATCGAAAAAAGGATTCTTAATTTCGAAATGGTGGTTTTTTTATACCAAACCAGCTACAGTTTGAGTATTATTGATTTTAAGTTTAGCAAAGGTTGCTCGATTTATCAAGGGATTTTTCCATTTTATGATGAGAAAGAACAGCGGCTGTATCTTGTTGGTACCAGAACTAGGATATGTGGCTAAATAATCTAACAGAAGGAAGACACTATCTATCACTTTTTTAAGATATATTAGTTAGGATTATCGAAATAAAATGAATCCATAATTCTTTTCCATTTGGCAAAGAATTAGTTTGTATAGAAACTGTACACTTTCCTAAATCTTTTACCATTTGGCAAAAGATTATTATCGTTCGGGGAGAATGCAATCCCGCGAATTTCTTTCACTAGAACTATGCCCAAGCGTTACCACCTTCAAATAAACTAACGAAATCAATCCGGGATTACCATTATCAACTTCTTATCTAACCCCTATTTGTATCTTATTTCCAACAATCAGATTTGCATTCATCGATAATCCTACTCCGATTTTTTACCATGTTGATCCCGGAGTATACCTAGTGTGGGTCGAAGGCACACTAGGTCCTCTCCGGTCGGAGA
>JBHGBB010000146.1:0-10153 GCA_041946755.1 bacterium
GCCGGAGGGAAGCGCCGCCATGAATGAGGCACAACGGAAATTAACCCAAACCTGTGAAACATTGAAACGAGATATGTTATATGTCTCTTCGCTGATCATAACCTTAGCGGATTTCGCAAAAAAAGTAAATTTAGCGGAGTTGACTGATACCTCTCTCGATGAATCGAGTAAAGGAAATAAACGGGTTATTGCAATTATTCGAGTTACCTTGGAAGCGCTTTTAAAATCACCTAATACCAAATATAGTTCATTTTATTTATTCAATCCGCATCTGAATATTTTAGAACGGCAAGGAATTGCCGGAACTCCACTCCATGAACCGCCTCCGGAAAAAGTGCAGCTGGGTGAAGGGCTACTTGGTCGGGTTGCTGAAACCCGACAAACCATGCGTTATGAATGGTCGTCTCAAGATGCTTGGCAAACTACTGCTGGTAAAGGTTGGTTGACCGAACTAACATTTGCTATTCCCATTTTATATCAGAACCAGTTACATGGCGCCATATATTTAGAAAAAAGCGGCGTTGAACTTCAAGACGAACGATTGGTTTCGGAAACTATAGCCGGGTTTGTTGGTATGGCACTCCAGAATGCAGCAATTTTCGATCGAAGCCAGCAGATGGCAATCACCGATGGATTAACCAAACTCTATAATCATGAATATTTCGTGTTACGGTTGAATGAATTTTATCAGGCAGCGAAACGTTATAATAATACTCTTTCTCTCATAATGATTGATATTGACCATTTTAAGCATTATAACGATACCAATGGACATCCGATGGGTGATGTAGTCCTGGAAGAAGTAGCATTCCTGATCCGGAATAATACTCGAGAAACAGATTTAGCTGCTCGGTATGGTGGAGAAGAATTTGCGTTAATCCTCCAGCAAACAGATTTAAACGGTGCGGTTATTGTTGCCGATAAAATTCGAAGAGCAGTTGAAGAACATCATTTCTTTAATGAAGAAAAGCAGCCGGATGGCGATGTTACCATTAGTGTCGGTGCGGCAACCTTAACCGAATATACGACATCCCCTGAAAAGTTACTGAAAGATGCTGATGAACAGCTTTATACTGCAAAACGAACCGGGCGGAATAAAGTCTGTTCTTAAAACAACCAACCAAGTGCCGGGTACTAAGTACCAAGTGCTAAATTACATACATAATATATATACTTCATACTCAGTCCCAGGTACTTATATATGAATCCTCACCCAGAAAAACCGATTATTGTTCAAAGCGATCGCAGCATATTACTAGAAGTCGATAATCCGGACTATGAATCAGCCCGGGATGAACTGATTCGATTTGCGGAATTGGTTAAAAGTCCGGAACATATGCATACTTACCGGATAACTCCGTTATCGCTGTGGAACGCAGCATCTTCCGGGTTATCTTCGGAATATATCATCGCACGGTTAACCCAATTTAGCCGATATGATGTTCCAAGCAACGTTAGCCGGGATATCATCGAGTTCACCAATCGGTATGGTAAACTTAAACTGACTAAAGAACAGGATACACTCCGGCTGATTTCAGATGATGTTTATTTAATCCAGGAAATCTGGCATCAAAAAACGGTTGCTCCATATTTAATCAAGTTACTTGATAAAAAAACTATTCTCATTGACCCGCAATACCGCGGACATATTAAACAATCGCTGATTAAACTCGGCTTTCCGGTAGAAGATCTAGCCGGGTATGTTACCGGTGATCCCCTCGAAGTATCGCTGAAAACATCTACACAAACCGGTAATCCATTCTACTTACGACATTATCAGCAGGAAGCTTCAGACATTTTTTATGCCGGTGGATCGGTATCCGGTGGCAGTGGAGTTATAGTTTTGCCATGTGGCGCTGGTAAAACAGTTGTTGGTATCGGAATTATCGCCGCATTAAAATGCGCGACCTTGATTCTGGCAACAAATGTAGTTGCGGTACGTCAATGGATATCGGAACTATTAGATAAAACCGATATTTCACCGGATTCGATTGGAGAATATTCCGGCGAGATGAAACAGATTAAACCGATTACTGTTGCTACTTACCAAATCCTGATTTACCGGCCGGATGTGGAGAGTGAATTTCCGCATTTCGGGTTATTTAACAAAAAGAATTGGGGATTGATTATCTATGACGAAGTCCACCTATTACCTGCACCGGTGTTTCGGATAACGGCTGAAATTCAAGCGCGACGTAGATTAGGACTGACCGCAACGCTGGTTCGGGAAGACGGAAAAGAGGATGAGGTGTTTAGTTTAATCGGTCCGAAACGATATGATGTCCCTTGGAAAGAACTGGAAAAGCAGGGGTGGATTGCGACTGCCGAATGCCATGAAATCCGAATCAATCTCCCGGAATCGTTGCGACTCGATTATGCGATTGGAACCTCACGTACTAAATTTCGAATTGCTTCCGAAAATCCGGCTAAATTCCCGCTGATTAAAAAACTGATCGATCGGTATAAAACCGACCAGGTGCTTATAATCGGCCAATATATCGACCAATTAGAACAATTAGAGCAAGAACTTAAGGTACCGATTATTACCGGGAAAACCCCTAATCTCGAACGGGAACGATTATATACTCTGTTTAAGCAAGGGAAAATCAAAATATTGATTGTTTCCAAAGTAGCGAATTTCGCTATTGATTTACCGGACGCTAATATTGCAATTCAAATCTCCGGAACCTTCGGTTCCCGACAGGAAGAAGCGCAACGGCTTGGTCGGATACTTCGTCCGAAACCGGATGGAACTTTGGCTCATTTTTATACTATCGTTACCCGGGATTCGAAAGAACAGGATTATGCAGCAAACCGCCAATTGTTTTTAACTGAACAGGGATACAAGTATACCATATCTGATGCAGGTGACTTGTTATAGAATTAAGAGAAAAGGAATATCATTAAAAGCTTTCTTTCTACTCTTTATTCTATATTATCTTTATGAACCTAATCGAGTGTTTATCAATCGCACCTATCGAATATTTGCAATCGGTCAGCTTACATTTGGGAGCCAGCGCGAAATTGAATTCAAAATCGGATTTAATCCACCAAATTTCAATCCGGTTGCGAAATCCGGAAGTATTACAAGAACTGATTGCAGGATTTGAACCTGAGACGCAGCTGGCACTCCGATTTATTGTTTATCTTGGTGGGATAGCTGGATTACCGGTACAACAATGTCAGCAGCGGTTGTTACAGGTAAGTTTAGCGAAAAATCTTACTCCGGAACAGGTTATCAGTCCCTTAATCGATTATGGAATTATCTCGAGTAGTTCAGATAAATCGAAAACCATACCGCGATATTATATTCCAAAAGATATTCGATTCTTATTAATCCCGATATTAAGCGCTGATATTCAATCTTTTTTACAATTTGAACCGACGGTAAGTTCTGTGCACTCGATTCACGGCTGGGCGATTATTCACGATACCTTTAGTTTCTTATCTTATATCCGTCGATTTCCGCCTCAATTGTCAAACGATAATCTCTTATATAAAAAGACTATCCTGGAAATAAACCATTTATTTGAGATTAAAGACAAACCGGGGTTAATTAAAGGAGATTACCCTACCCGGTTGCGGTTGATTATCTATTTCTGCCAAAGCCAGCAATTTATTTCACAAGATGATTCGACCTGGATTATCAATGAAGACTTGATTCTTTCCTGGCTGAATTTATCGAAGTTAGAACAACTGAAATCGATATATACCGTTTGGTCGAAAAATCAGTTGTCTACATTACCGTTTCATAGTGTTATGCTGACTATCCTAGCCGGTATACCGGTATCATCCTGGGTAACATTATCTTCATTAATTACCGCAGCAAACGCCGTGATGCCGGACTCTAACTGGCAAACAACGTATATCAGTGAAATAAAAAAGATTTTATTCCCCGGCTTAAATCAACTGGGATTGATTGCACTCGGTGAAAGCAAAACGAACCAGGAGATAGTTATCTCGTTAACCGAACTGGGAAAAGTACTACTCGCTGCGGAAGGAAAAGTAATCAGTTCCGAATCGAAACTAGACGCGATCATCCAACCGAATTTCGATATCCTGATTACTGCGGATTGCCCATTGCCAACCCGATGGGAACTAGAGTTATTTGCCGACTTAGTCCGAGTTGATTTGATGTTAACGTTACATATTTCAAAAACATCGATACTCCGCGCTTTTGAATCGGGATATACTGCCAAGAAAATCGGGCGGATATTGCATTCGCTCTCTACAAAACCGGTACCACAAAATGTCGGATATACTATCGAAGAATGGGAAAAACAATATGGCCGGATATATTTCGCTGACGTATTCCTTTTACGATGCGATCATGAATCTCTGGCGAAAGAATTGCAATCGTCAACCAAAATCAAACCGTTTATTTTGGATACTGTTTCAGGAAAAGATTTGATAATCAATAAAAAGCAATATCAGAAATTGATACAGGTTCTAAAAGAGGAAGGATACCTACCGAAATCGAAAATCCCTATTCCAAATATCAAACCATAGGGATTTAAGATAAAAACTGGGAATGTGCTGCGGCTATAGCATCCGGCAATTTAATTTGCCCGGAATATAGCGCTTTTCCGATAATCACTCCACCGAGATTCGAGCATTTGAGATTATTCAGATTCTTGATATCATTAACCGACGATATTCCGCCGGAAGCGATAACGGTAGCTTTGGTACTATTCGCAAATTCCTTAATAGCTTTCAGATTCGGTCCTTCCAACATTCCGTCTTTAGAGATATCGGTATAAATCAATGTTTTAACTTTTGCACGTACGATGCGTTTCGCCAATTCCAATGCCGGGATGTCAGTTTTCTCTAGCCAACCGCGAATCATCACCCGACCACCACGTGCATCGATTCCTACCGCAACTCGATCTTCATAACGGGTAGCAGCTTCTTCAACCATATCTGCATATGCGTATGCTACGGTACCTAATACTACCCGGTGTATCCCCAGTTGCAATACTTTATCGATGGTATCCAAATCTCGGATACCGCCTCCAAGTTCAACTGGTATCGAAACCGATTTTGCTATTTTTACTATAACCTCAAGATTTTTCGGATAGCCAAGTTTCGCACCATCTAAATCTACAATATGGAGATATTTCGCTCCGGCTTTTTCCCATTGTTGCGCTATCGAAGCCGGATCATCAGAATATACCGTTTTCCGGGTATACTCTCCCTGCTGCAATCGAACGCATTGTCCATCAAGAATATCTATTGCTGGAATAATGATCATATTACTTTAGTTTAGCGAAATTATCCAGAATTTGCAACCCGATTTTCTGGCTTTTTTCAGGATGGAATTGGGTTGCGAATAAGTTGTCTTTCCAGACCATTGAAGTAAAGGTTATCCCATAATCGGTAGTTGTTGCAATAACTGCCGGATTATCCGGTATCACATAATAAGAATGGACGAAATATACATAAGCATTATCCGGTATATTTGCCAATAACGGATTACCTGGTTTGGTTTGCTTAATCTGATTCCAACCGATTTGCGGTATTTTCAATCCTGCAATCGCCGGGAACCGCGCTCCTCGTCCGGGAATAACATTCAACCCCAGATATTTACCGCCTTCGTTACTATCGGTAAACAGCATCTGTAATCCTAAACAAATACCTAGAAACGGTTTCCCGGAATTAATCCATGACATTACCGGGTCAACGAATCCGGCTTGTTCCAATCCTTTAATGCAATCGCCGAAAGCTCCTACTCCTGGTAATACTACATGCGATGCTTTTAAAAGTTGACGCGGTTCCATAATAATTTCTGCAGGGACACCAAGCTTCAGAAATGCCTTCTGAACACTTTGGAGATTCCCCATACCATAATCGATTATCGCTATCATAATATAATTGTATTGTTAGGTTGTTAATGCTTTCTGTTTTATATAATCGTCTAAGGTAAAAATAATAGTTCCATTCGATGATTCAGTCAATCCAGCTTCTACTATCTGTTCAAATTCGAGGCTGGATATCGGTTCCGAATTATTACCCGCTTGTACAATAGGAATTACCGGACGTTTAGTCTTTTCTGATAAATACCGAGTTATCTCGGTAATCCATGAGACCGGCTGGCCACACATCTTATGATATACCATCGGCGAAAAGATATCGATATCTTTTGCTAACGCAGTATAATCCTGTCCGATATATTCTATTATCGCATAGTTAAAATCAGTTTCCCGCCATGGAACTCCAAATAATCCAACCGGTATATTCGGTTTCTCTTTTTTAATCAGTTTTCGTGCTTGATGAGCAAATTCGGTTATCTGCTGGCATCGCCATTTATTCCATTCAACATGTTTCACATTCAGCAACCATTTCGCTTTTTCCGCTGGATTAGATAGATGATTCGGTATTACAATCTTCGTATCCTTCTGAAACTTAGCTAAACAGTCTTGGCAGAAACAGGTATGATCGAATCGAGGCTGTTTAACTTCCCAATGACATGGATATCGAATAAAATCCAGCCATATTCCATCTATCGATTCAATCTTACATAACTGTTCTATTTCTGTTAATCTCTCTTGTCGAATCTCTCCATGAGTTGGACAAACGCCTGCATACCAGTCATCTTTTTCGAGGGGAAGACCTTGGTCAGTAATCGGTCTTGATTCCGGGTATTTATTCCAATACTTTTCTCCGGTGAATATCGCGATCTCTGTATATATTGAGATTCCATTCTGATGTAACTGAGTTGCCAATTTCGAATTATCATAACCGCCGAATACTGCGGTTATACCCCAGTTTTTGAGCTGCTTTGCAATAACGCTATCGGACATTCCGGGAAACTGACTGCCATCAGATTTTAAACCATAAATACCTAATACTCGTGGTATCATACTCTTTGTTATTATTTATATTATATTATATGCTAATTTACAGCTATTCAGGAATTTCGATGACAGTAACCTGTGGTATATGGTCGGAAGTGGTTGAAGGGATAGTGAACGATTTATTAATCTTGATCTTCTTGGGAACAAAAATATAATCGATTCGTTCAAATAGATTTTGGGCTGAGAAAGTATTCTCCGGAGTACCGAAATAACTTCCTGAATCAATAAATCCTGCATTAATTAAAGGTTGGATAATATCGAATTCTGGCTGATATTTTCCTTCCCTCTTATCTTGTGCCGGGTCGTTATTAAAATCGCCCATCAGGATCTTGATGCCCTTCGATTTATCATTTTCAATAAGTTTAGTAATTTCCTGGATTTGGTTTTTCCGGTCGGTATTGCTATCATGCGCAAGATGAGTAGCATATATTGAAAAGATAGTTTTACCTATTTTAATGCGAGCATTTAAACAAGCCCGATTCTCACCATTCGGCCGATTCGGTAAATCATAATTTCTAGCTAAGATAATCGGATATTTACTTAAAATCGCATTTCCATATTCGCCATGCGGTTTCCGATTCGTTTTCGATATTTCCGCATTTCCCCATTCGACATAACCAGCATTAGCATCCCGGATCGTCGGGTCGACATCAATCGTTGACCCGAACGCATAATATCTTCCAGTACACCGGGCTAATTCTCGTGCTAGATCCATATATCCGCTTCTTGAAGTGGTTGGATTCCCGAACTGGTTATCTACTTCTTGTAATGCCACAAAATCAGGATCGGCATGGATAATTAATTGTGCAATGTTTTTTACATCTGCCAGTGAAGACCGGTAAGGTTTATAGGGAGGATTATCCGGAATAGCTGCATGAATATTATAGGTCATTAAAGTTACTTGAGATAAATGTTTCGGTACTTCTTTTTCAGCAAAAGCAACATTTGTTAACAATCCAAAAATAATACTTCCGATGAGTAAATAGGTTTTCATAGTTTATTTCCGAATCATACAAATCAAGAATATTCGCTTAATTCGCTATTATTCGGGATATGCGATATTATTAAAATTTGCCGATACTATATTCATAGTAGGTTGGTGAATCGAATCCACCGCGTTGCGAATATGCAGAAAACTGCCGCATCCATCGATACGTTCGTTGTGTGTCTTTTCGAGAACCGATATCGGCATGGCTCTGGATAATAATCGGATATTTCGCTTGGTTACGAATTCGGGTTATATAGGCTTTCGCATAATCCGAAATAAACGAGGGTGATAAATCCGGTTGCGTCCAATCCTGCCAAGCATCTTCGATAGTAATAGCATCCGGTTTAATCCGGTCGATAATCAACTCCAAATCCTGCGCTTGATATTCTCTTACCGCATCGAGTTTGACCCGGCAGTCGGAGAGATACATGCCAAACGTTTTAATCTCTGGGTGAATGCGCTTTGCGGTATCGAATAATGTTTTCGAGAATGCAGTAATAGTATCTACCCGGAACGATACCCATTGTTCATAGAGTTTCTTATTTTCCGGTTTGGTAAAATAATATTTACTCTGTTTATCGAACAGGTCCCGCGGATTGATTCCGGTTATCTTCTTAAACTTCGCTACACAGCTATCGCATAAACAGGCATACCCTCCCCGTGCCGGATTGGTTTCATAAGGCCCGCCCCAAACTTCAAACCAGGGTTCGGCTAACTGGATTCCATCATATGGTACTTGTTTAATAGTTTTCTCGATCCGGGCTGCTATTAACTTAACGAAATCCGGATGGTTGGGGCATAAGTATACCCGCCAATCATATTTACTTTCTCCATTTAACAACTGCTGCCGCCATTCCGGATGCTGTTGATATGCCGCGAAATCGGTAGTGGGATACAACCGGAAGATACACGCTAATCCTTCCTTATAAAATGCAGTAACGATTTCTTGCTGTTTCTCTATCGGGATATCGGTTACTGCAATAACATGGACAGCAGTGAAGCCATAGGCTTTGATTTCTTTCGCCCAGTCTATCCAAGGTTTGGTTTTATAGCTTTCAAATAACGGATCAATACTTACGGTCGGTCCGAAAACACCTTTTGATTCAGCGAATCCGAATTGTTTGATAATTATCGGACTGTATATCTGAGCCGTATTGATTATTCTGATTGATTTTAAATCGGCAGTATCCAGATGGTGATTTCCTTGATTTCCTTTTAGCTTAAACGCGGTAAACGGTATCGTAGGTTTCCATAAACCTTGATCTGGTATGGTATATTCCCAGACTTCATTATCACAATCTACCAATTGGATTCCTGCCGGATGTTCCATTTCAATATACAATGCTTTATATCCGCTGGCATCGAGATGTAATGGATATTCGGCGGTTACTGGATTAACCTTATCCCAATGATCAACATTTTGATTGGTTGCAATAATGAGAATAGAATTTGTTTCTCCCATACTATTAATACTAAACAGAAATAATAAGAATATGATAGGTATAATTCTAAATATTTTTTGCATTAGAGAATAATCTTTTTAATTCCATCGAAGCCAAAGTAGCAGCCGAATCCGATGAGGATAATCCCGCAGCTGCCGATGATAAGCCGATATGCGGTATCATTCATAATCTTCTTGCCGGCACCGATAGCCGATGAAACGATGGTATACCAGGAAAAATCGGATAAGGTATGGCCAAGAAAGAAAACGAGCAGGCCGGGGATACCATTCTGCCATGCTTTGGTAATCAAGGCTAACCCGATACTTGCCCACCAGATATAGAAATAGGGATTGGCAATACTGGTAATCATCCCATCGAGAATCGATTGGGAATGATTCTTCTTTTCACTGGAGACAACTGTTAGGGTTAACGATTTGAGATTTTTTACCATCCCAAATCCCATCCAGAGTAATATTGCGCCTCCGAGAATTCCGATAATCGCGGTTACACTTTTTACTAATAATAATTTCCCTAATCCGAACCCGACTGCTAGTACTAGAATCGATTCGAGAATCGCATGGCCGATCACTACCAATGGCCCGGCAATAAATCCTTGCCGGGTAGAATGGCTGATAGTTACCGATAGCATCGGGCCGGGCATCATTGCGCCGGAGAAACCAATTATGAATGAACCGAAAAAGATTAGAAGTAACGCTGACACAAATAATATTTACCACGAAAACACGAAAAGACTAAATCACGAAATGATATACTAGTTTAGTATTATATTTAGATTATTGTTATTTCGTAGTTTCGAGGTAAGATTTCCTGTATGATTTCGGATTTCGATATTCGATATTCGGATTTGT
>JBHGBB010000147.1:0-10091 GCA_041946755.1 bacterium
TAAGTAATGGTAATAAATTTTTTAAATAGAAAAAATATTGTGTAAGATTTTAATCAGATCCTCCGTCTTATTATATAGTGACTTTAAATAATACAAAAAAACGAAAAAATAGAAAACCAAATATTATCGGATTTTATAAGGATTACTCTATTCACCATAAGAGAGGAGGATTATTTCATCACCATAATCGGATCATTAATTGTTGTAATCATCTTTAGTCTGCAATCATAAGTCATCAAGCTAAAATAAAAATAAGGAGGAGTTTAGTATGGCACGCAGGACTTTAGTATTGTTGTTAGCAGTAGCGGTATTAGTTTCAGTATCAGTTGTAGTAGCAGCAGAATCAACCAAACCAGTAGTCCGGGAAATAGTTAACCAGCGGAATGGGAATACCCGGGTGTGGGAAGTTTCAAGGCAAGTACCGGTAGTAAACGATGCAACCGGACTAACCGAAACGGTAACGGTTAAGAATCAGGTGTATGAGAAAGCCGACAACCTCTGTTATAACAAAAGTGAAACTGATACCCCGGATTGGGTGCCTACCGTAGAAGCGATAACGCAAGTATCTAAATCCGGTATTGCGTATGAAGCCAAGCAGGGTGGATATCAGGTAAGCTTTGCCGGAGATTTATCCGCCTCAGGCGGAGCTCCGTGGTCGATTATCTATAAGGCTAAAAACCAAACTATTCGATTAGGAGTAAAGTATTTAGGGTATTATGATTCTTCTAATGGTAGTTCAGTATTTCTCACTTCTGTAGCTTCAGTGGTTCCTCAACTAGTAGCCTCAAATAGACTTATATATCGCAATGCTTTCCCTGGAATAGATATTGAATATGTCTATACTAAAGGAGCATTTCTACAGAATGCGGTGATAAATTCGGTATCCAGCTATCAATCTCCATCGCATTATGGCTTAAATCCGGCATCAACCCAACTGATTGTAGCTACCGAAATGGATTTAGGAGAAGAATCGGCATTGAAGTTAGAGATAAACAATCAAAGATATACCGGAACCGCGCTAAAAGCCGGGAATTATCCCATAATTGTAAGTAATAGTAATACAAACAATCCGATTTGTAACTTCGCGCCGAATCAAGCGTTTGATAATAGTAGCGTAAATAGTCAGCCTGTGGAAAAAGTGAATACCAGGAGTGGTAATACAATCGCAGTCCAACAACGATTAGTCGAATTAAATGGTCGGCATTATTTAATTGAAGGAATCCCCATGCCTTGGTTAAACGCTGCTGCTTTGCCAGTAACCATTGATTATAACCTCAAGTCCGGCGGAATTAGCGGGAATGAAACCTGGTTAAGCGGAAAGACCTATTTTATTTCCGGACCGGTCACCGTAAACAATGGGGGGATTTTAGCTATCGAACCGAATACAATTTGCAAATATACTACCAGTAGTGAAATCGATGTAGCCGCTGGTGGAACAATTATCGCTCGAGGCGATAAATTTAACTATCTGCTTTTTACCAGTTGGAATGATAATAGTATTGGCGAAACGATTACCGGTTCTTCAGGGTCACCGCAACCATATGATTATGCCTATGGCATTTGTCTCCAGACGAATGCTTCAAGTACTAGTCGAATAGAATATTGTAAATTCTCATACGGATATGCAGGAGTTGTAACCTTCACAAAAGTAGATAATCCAATCCAAAATAACATCTTTCGCAATCAGTGTTCCGGTGCAATATTAATTACTGGTAATGGAAGTAATGATGGTGTGTCCTTGAATAACAATCTGATCGTTTCTTCTTATGAAAATACTCAATATGGTATTTGTGTCGATGGATCAGATGACGAAGACCCCTTTGTAAGCGCAGTCAATAATACCATTGATGGTCCTGGTATGGGTAATAGTGGCATGGGATTTTGTGTTTACGATGAATCCTTATCTCAAAGTTTTGTTGATTGTAAGAATAATTTAATTTCTAACTGGGACTATGGTTTAGTCGCGGTAAGTGGTGAATTTGGAACGCATTCGTATAATAAATTCTACGATGTCTCTGTTCCCTGGGAAGGAACGAGCCAAGAAACTGGTGAAACAGCCTATTCTTCAGAGTATTATTCTCTTCCTTACGATAGAGTAAATTCACCTAATGGAAGTTATTATCTAGATCAAACAATCAATCAATATGTTGGTGCAGGTGATGGGTCGGCTAGCAATTATGGAGAACTAACGACTAAAACCACGGTAAAACCAGCCTATAAAGCAAATGATATTTCTGCTTCAGAAACCTGGCAAAAAGTTCAACGGGATGAAGGAAATATTGATGTCGGCTACCATTATGACCCGGTAGATATCGTAATTCAACCGACGCAAAATAATCTTATTCAAGTTACTAATGCTGCGCATTTGACTATCAATCCAGGAGTAGTAGTATCGTTTTATCGGACCAGCGGAAGTCATGAATCGAAACTAAAGATTTATGATGATGCTCTACTCACCGCTGCCGGAGATACCACCAACTATATTCAATTTACTTCGATTTATGCCACCTCAGATGAATTACAAACGCCTTTTCGCGGTGGATTAGATACCTATGATTATTCAGCTGGGATTATTTTACATACCCAAGCAAGTACAGATAGCGATATCCAATATTGCGATTTTAAATATGCAAACACCGGGATTCGGGAATTAGAAAGAATGAATTTGAATCGACCGATTCAAAATAACTATTTTTCGCAAAATATCTATGGAATTGCTTTTGATAGCAGTGCGAATAATGTCGTCAATAATCTCTTTGAAAAGAATAAATTTGGCGTAGCGATACGATTATACGAACTCGGAAATCAGAGTCCAGAACCCAAAATTATCAGCTATATACAGAGTAATACCTTTTTTAAGAATGATACCGCCCTGTGGGTATTGAGTACTACGGTTAGCGGACAGACCACCATTGTCCGGATCGAAGATAATATTTTCGTTAGCAATTATGCCGGGTGTATCGGGAGCACCTTGAATAACGGTTATATTTTTTCCGAAACACGTAATAACCTATACTGGGGTAACGATACTAATGTTGATGGCAGCCGGATTGTATTGAATACCAGTAATACCGAGAATAAAGATATCATCAACGATTCTTGTCCGATGCTGGTACATAAAGCCCGATTGAACGCTGGAAATGGTGAACGCATAGAAAAATATCCGCATGATGGCTTCTATTTGGCACAAAGGACCGATGATGCTTCGCGGTATCCATTCCAGATTAAGAATCTCGCATCGAGCAACGGTATCGATGCCAGTCATGCGCATCTCGGCTCATATATGAATGTTTATGTTTATAATAATATGGCACAAAGAACCATGGTTGGTTGTTATGGGTATGGTTCTTATTATGACGGATATAGCGCTTTGACTGCAGGTAATGTTTTAATAGAGCTAGTTGGTTGTTCTACTGCTTGGTCGATTGTAGCCGGAGATTATCTAATACTCAGTTTTGGAAACAATGTATCTCTGGATACGATCAAAGTATATCTGCCATCGATTACCATGCAACCATATCAAACATTAGAACTATGGGTCGCCCTCGATGGAAGTACCTATTATGGGGATAAAAACCGCAGTTCGACTTGGCAACTGGAACAGGATGCCTGGTTTGCGATGGAATACGATATGCCGCGATATACCGGCAGAAATGATACCGGGTTAGCTCAGTCTGCCTATAATAGTGGAGGACGAAGTAAAGCGGTAGATAAAGGAGCGGTTAAAGTGACTACGTTAGAAGTAGACGAGGAACCAAAAACCTATACCTATTCGATTTTCGCATCTACCGGTGGAACGAAAACCGATGGTTCAACCCTGGATAGCGGTACTATTTATCGGGCTATCCCGCCTTCACTACCAACTAATACCGCAGACCCGGTTGGGAGATTAGATTTAGGATACCATTATAACGGTAGTGTGGTATATACAACTGATGTTATGGCAACATTAGAAACCGAAGTTCAATGGTATGGTGGACAAGGAACCAAAGAGTTCAGTTTTGATGAGTATAACGAGTTTATCCTAAATGAGAAAACGCTGACTTCGGGTGCATTTAATACTTCAACACTGATTGATACGACAATGGTACTTTATCCCGTGTTGCATAAATTTTTAAACAATGGTAACACCCACTTGCTTGGAGCTGGATACCATGAAACCAATACGCCTATTAATGGATTACTTGGCGATGGTATATCAGATAAAGCAGCACAAATCTACACTGACCAATATCCATGGGATGAACAATTAGCATTAACTAGTTCACCAACCAATGGCGATATCTTTGCAGCAAGAGCGATTTGGGCACCGGAACTAGGTGGCGCTAATGTGACGCAGAAAATAAACATTTATCGGTATCGAAATGACTTAAAAGATTGGCTCCTTATTGCTACTTATATTCCAAATGAAGATAGGGAGTATATCCAATTTCTAGATATAAGTTTGGCAACTGACGGAACCGATGTTTGGGTTACCTGGAAGGAACAGAATTCTGATAGCGGGGATTATTCGTATATCAAAGCTGCAATCGTTCCGGCATATCCAGGTTCTCCTACATCAATTAGCGTGATAAATACTCTTGTAACTTTACCATACTGGAGTCCACCATATTATGAATCTGAACCGAATACCGCTGACCAGTTCCTTGACTTAACTTATGATGGTAATTATGAAGATGGACGTCTGATTTTTGTTGATGATAACTACTCACCGCAACATATTCGAGTAGGACGATTTTATACAGATCGAATATATGACACAATTTCATTTAATCCGTTTGATCCTTATGATTTAAGTAACAGTGATAACGGAATCTCACCGCGGATTGCATTTAATCCGAATGATCCTACCGATAGTGAGTTTCGAGCGTATAGTGCATATAGTATACGAGATGAATATAATAATTACACCGGTAAATCAGCACATTTAAACGCCCAGTACCCTGATGATGAATATTGGGTAGATGAAGGGACATTTACTTACCCGAATGATTATCCGGATGTGACCTATCAAGCGAACGGAGCAGAATTTTTAGTTTGGGCGGGGAGTAATAAAATCGAATCTAATCATGGAACGATTTATTCAGGCAGCGGTAATCTTCAATATCCACGGGTTGATACCAATGCCCTGAATAACCGGGATATTTATGCCCTTTGGCCGGATGAATATGATAATCAGATTTCGGTGATGGTTCGAGAACTATTACCGTAAAAAAGGAAAAATGTATAGTAAGAAGCTTTCAATATTTTATTGTAATATTCATACTCCTGCTGGGCACTTATGTTTAGTGCCCAGCAGCCCTTTAATTATGAAGCATGGACATTATATATTACCACTACTTATCAAACCAGAAGTCCCTTTTACGGATTTAATTTTACCCCTGATGAAAAATAGGTTTCTTTTACGGTGATGACGCAGTAACTCCTAGCGGCGGAGATTTATCGGTCATGCAAATCGATAGTACCTTTAACATTACTACTACCCAAGTATTTGATATTCCCGGACATGGTATAAATGATCTTGCCGTATCTAACGATAATTGATATGTTTGGGCATCAGCGTTTTATGGTGGGATAGCTTTATATACTATCGATACCATAGATAATCTTACCGATACCGGGAACCGATATTATAAGGGTGGGACGGCATTTATCAGGAAAACTCCTGATGATCGTATGTTGATTGCCTGTTATGAAGATAATATTTCCCCATATTGGTATGAAACCTTCGCGACTGCTTGGATAAATGACGATGGCAGTGGGTATACCTTTACTATGGATTCCGTTTATCCGAATCCAGGAGTTATCCAAGATGCGGTCATTGTCCCTGTCTATGTCACAGGAATTCCAGAAGAGTTGTGGAAAGACATTCCCATAGAGAATCCGGTTAATTCTTCCAAGGAAATTATTGATTGTTCTTTTTCTGACCTAACTTCGTTAAACTTCGTCAGGTAAACTTCTGACTTCTAACATATATTTTTTATCGTACTACCACTATTTATCTTATTACAAAACTGTAATTGTACTGGAGAGAGAATAAAGCTGATCAGAACAGCCTTGCTTCTAAGCCGGGGTTGATCTGATTTGGATAATCTGACATTTATTGACCAAACAATAAAAAATATTTCATAACTAGGGTTGACCGAACCAAGGTTTTTACGATAAGATTTTTTCGAAATAAGATTAATGCAATCGCGACCTGACTACGCTAAAGCTTCGTCAGGTAAAATTTGAAATAGTCTAACAACGGACAACTGTTCTATGGCTTGGATAGAAAAAAAAGAACTTATGGACGCGGCAACCATCGACCGCACCTTAAACCGGATGGTACATGAGATAATCGAAAAGAACCCGGAGTTAGGGAAATTAGCGTTAATCGGGATTCGGACTCGGGGTATCTATTTAGCCGAACGGCTCCAGAAGAAACTTATTGAAACCACCAAAACCGAGATACCGTTAGGTACTTTGGATATCACCATGTATCGAGATGATTTAAGCCGGTTGGGGTATCATCCGGTAGTAGGAGAAACCAACCTGCCGTTTGATATCGATGATAAACGTATCCTGTTAGTAGACGATGTATTATATACCGGCAGAACTATCCGGGCAGCGTTAGATGCCCTAATGGATTATGGCCGGCCGGCGAGTATCCAACTAGCGGTATTACTCGACCGCGGACATCGGGAATTGCCGATTTCCGCCGATTTTGTTGGGAGAACCATTCCTACCGCAAAACAAGAACAGGTGCAGGTTAAATTAGCGGAAATAGATAAGATTGACCAAGTTGTGATAGCGGAACAACAATAGTAAATCCCATTAGCCACGGAGACACTGAGACACTGAGAACAAAAAATTGATAGATTCTCTCTGTGACTCAGTGACTCTGTGGCAATCTTAATATGCTTACTGGATTAAAAACGAGACACTTAATTGGTTTAGAGTATGTTTCAAAAGAAGAAATCGAATTAATTCTCCAGACCGCGAAACCGTTTAAAGAATTATTCACCCGGTCGGTGAAAAAAGTCCCGACCTTACGCGGTAAAACCGTAGTCAATCTATTCTATGAACCCAGTACCCGAACCCGGACTTCATTCGAACTGGCGGCGAAACGGCTATCTGCCGATGTGATTAATATCGCGGTTGCGACTTCCAGCGTGGTTAAAGGTGAAAGCCTGATCGATACCGTTCGAACTATTGAAGCCATGAAAACCGATTTTCTGGTAGTTCGCCATGCAGCTGGCGGAGTGCCCCATTTTCTATCTACTCGAATCCAATCAGCGATAATTAATGCCGGAGATGGGCAGCATGAACATCCTACCCAGGGATTATTGGATATGTTTACTATTCTGGATAAGAAGAAACGGATTGAAGGACTGAAAGTGGTTATCGCCGGAGATATAAGGCATAGTCGAGTGGCGCGAAGCAATATCTGGGGATTAATCAAACTCGGTGCGAAGGTTACCGTTGTCGGCCCACCAACGCTTATTCCGCCGGAAATCGAGAAGATGGGGGCAACCGTTTCCTATAATGCCGATACCGCAGTAGAAGATGCGGATGTAATCAATATATTACGCCTCCAGCTCGAACGACAGAAAAAGAATATGTTTCCTTCGATCCGGGAATATACCGCCTTGTTTGGCATCGACCGGCATCGGGTGAAAAGAGCCAAACCGGATGTTATCATTATGCATCCGGGACCGATGAACCGGGGAATCGAGATATCCGCTGATGTCGCTGATGGCATGGAATCGGTAATAGAAGAACAGGTAACAAACGGTGTCGCGATTCGCATGGCAGTGTTATATCTGCTTGGTGGAGGGCAACCAAGCTCGGCAATAGAGAGTTCAGCGGAATAGAAATACATTTCTCGCAAAGGGCGCTGAGAAATGAAGGCTAAGGATGCAAAGAAAATAATTTAGTAGAGTTAAATCACTGTAATCATTATTTCTTATGAAACTATTAATTAAAAACGGATTAGTAGTCGACCCGGAAAACCAGAAATCAGAAAAACAGGATATCCTCATCGAAAATGAGAAGATCGCCCGAATCGGTGCTTCATTACCAACAGCAGACGCCGAGATTATCGATGCCAGCGGTTTATATGTCTGTCCCGGATTAATCGATATGCATGTTCATCTGCGCGAACCCGGCCGGGAAGATGAAGAAACCATATATAGCGGAACCAGAGCAGCAGCGCTTGGCGGGGTTACTTCGGTAGCTTGTATGGCAAATACCGAACCGCCGATTGATGATCGTGCCGGAGTAGAATTCGTTAAAGCGAAAGCAAAACGGGATGGCGTAATTAATGTATACCCTATCGCTGCGATTACTAAAGGTTTGAAAGGTGAAGAGATTGCCGAACTTGGTGATTTACAGCGTGCCGGTGCGGTAGCGGTATCTGATGATGGAAATTGTATTATGAATGCCGAAGTTATGCGGCGGGCGATGGAATATTCGTTACCATTCAATCTGCCGATCATCGAGCATTGTGAGGATAAGAATCTTGCCGGAGATGGGGTTATGAATGAAGGATGGCATTCAACCGAATTTGGATTACGCGGCATTCCGGCCGCTGCGGAAGAGGTAATTATCGCGCGAGATACCAATTTAGCAGAAATGACCGGTGCCAGACTGCATATCGCTCATTTGAGTACTAAGAAATCGGTAGAAATCGTTCGGCAAGCGAAAAAACGGGGAGTAAAAGTTACCTGTGAAGTCACTCCGCACCATTTAACCTTAACCGATGCAGCGGTTGTGAACTATAATTCGAATATGAAAATGAATCCACCGTTAAGGACCGATGAAGATTGCGCGGCGTTGGTTAAAGGATTAACCAATGGTACCATCGATTGTATCGCATCCGACCATGCCCCTCATGCGGTGTTTGAAAAAGAGCAGGAGTTTGATGTCGCGCCGTTTGGTGTTATTGGTGTCCAAACTATGCTGAGTGTGATATTGACTGAGTTGGTAGGGAAAAAGAAAATACCGATCGAATTGGTAATAGCGAAAATGACCGCTGCCCCGGCTAAGATATTAGGGATCGATCGTGGGAAACTGGTGGTTGGCGCCATCGCGGATCTCATCATCTTAAATCTGAAACAGAATATAACGGTTACTGCAGATTGGCTCTATGGAAGAAGCAAGAATTCCGCTTATTTAGGAAAGAAACTTACTGGATTGACAACGACTACAATTGTTAATGGAAACATAGCGGTTCGCGAAGGTAAATTGATTATATAGAAAAAACCACTTAAAATAGAATAAAAACCTTTAATTATAACCCATTATATTTCAATAGTTTATATAATTAATTAGAGTAAAAAGCTTCATTTGACTTGACAAGATGGGTTCTTTGTGTTTATAATTTTATTGTTTTTATAAACGGGGGAGTGTAGAAGTGTCTACATTTTTTCGCCTCTTTTTATCTCCCCTACTAATAGAAGAACGATTCATTAATAAGTACTTTAGAGTAGTTGTAGCGCTGGTGTCATAAGCATAGCAATAAAAATAGGTTTAAGGATAGAAAATGACACGAACCTTCGTTGTTCTAGGAATCATAATCATACTCGGTAGCGGGTTATATACCGTTAGTTTAGCCGAGACGACAAAACCGGAGATAAATTACGGAGGTAGTATAGAAATTCGCGGTTGGCTATTTAGCGATATTGCCGATAGCCAATATAGTTGGGCGGAAAGCGAGATATATCTCTGGGCATCAGCCGACCTTACCGACAGAGTATTTGCGAAAATAAATCTAACCAACCAGCATATCTGGGGGAAAGATGATAGCTTTACCATCCCGAGCCTAACCGAACCGACCCAATCGATGTCACCGTTTACTACAAACGATGAAATCCAGCTTTGGGAAGGATATGTAACCTTTAAAAACATCTTTAGTTCAAACATTTCACTTACATTCGGTCGGGTTTTAGAGAATTATGGGGAGGGTTTTGTAATTGCAGATAATACCCCAGTAGATGAAGTGAAAGCCAACCTGGTTTTCGGGAAAACCGACGTAGACTTATTTATCTATAAACAAGTAGAGAATATCGAAGATGTTTCCGACCGCAATCTTTGGGGAATCAGTATCG
>JBHGBB010000148.1:0-10011 GCA_041946755.1 bacterium
TTTGATGATAAGCGTATCCACCATGATCTCCGAGCGGATTTTCATCTATTACCGGTATCACCATAATCCGTTTACCTTTGGGATTAGCTTCCATAAGTTTCACCGCATCGATACAACGGGTATGGGAAGTTACCGTAATTGGATTTCGCTGCATCACCTGGGTTATCGGTAAGGATAATACTCTACCACCAAACTCATCTGCACGCTGAAATAAACGACGGACATCGCCATCAGTAATGATTCCCATAAGTTTACCTTCTCCATTTACGACACAGACTGCACCTAGTTTTTTCTCGGTTATTTCCGCAAGCGCATCCCGGACGGTTTGACGAAAATCAATGACCGCATTCGTTTCTCCGGTATGCATTAATTCTTTTACTTCAAGCAATTCTCTGCCGATACTTCCTCCCGGATGAAGCAACGCAAAATCTTGTGCTTTAAATTCTTTCTTATGGAGTAGAACTACTGCTAACGCATCTCCTAATGCTAAAGTAGCTGTAGTGCTAGCCGTGGGAACCAAATTGAATGGATCTGCTTCTTTTTTTACTCCGATATTCAACACCACGATGCTATTCTTTGCTAAAGCGGATTCAGGATCTCCGGTCATCGCAATAATCGGAGCACCGATTTTCTTGATTACCGGCAAAATATTGATAATTTCATCCGATTCTCCGCTATTTGAAATAGCCAGCACGATATCATTGGCTGTTATCATACCTAAATCGCCATGATATCCTTCTGCTGGATGCATATATAACGATGGAGTACCAGTACTGGCTAGGGTCGCAGCGATTTTCCGACCGATATGCCCGGATTTACCGATAGCCGTTACGATTATTCTACCTCGGCATTCCAGAATAGTATTAACTGCTACTTCAAATTGGGCATCAATCCGTGGCAGTAATTCCAGAATTGCTTCCGACTCGGTTTTTAAGACTTGTTCTGCTAACTCGATGATATTCATAGCTTCAATTATTTATTTGATTTACCTTTCTTCCAATCTGCGAGAAATCGGTCTACTCCAATATTCGTTAATGGATGTTGGATTAATTGTTGAATAACTTTAAATGGCACGGTAGCAATATCCGCTCCTGCCATCGCGGCATCGACTACATGCAAAGGATGGCGAATACTAGCAGCAATAATCTGGGTTGGATATCCATAATTATCATAAATTGTTTTAATCTGTTTAATGAGGTCCATCCCGTTATGCGAGATGTCATCCAGCCGACCAATAAACGGGCTGATATAGGTTCCCCCGGCTTTCGCGGCCAACAATGCTTGACTGGCAGAAAAACATAAGGTAACATTCGTCTTTATACCTTCTTGTTTCAATATTTTAACCGCTTTAAGCCCTTCAATAATCAGTGGGATTTTTACTACAATATTTTTATGCAGTTTCGATAGGGATTTGGCTTCTTTCACCATTTCTTGAGCTTTCAGGCTGATTACTTCTGCGCTAATCGGACCGTTAACGATATTACAAATCTCTTCGATTAGTTTACGGAAATCCTTACCTTCTTTAGCGACGAGCGATGGATTGGTGGTAACCCCATCAATAATCCCCCAACTATTCGCTTCACGAATTTCATCCAGATTTGCTGTATCAATAAATAACTTCATGATTCCCCTCCGATATTAATTTATGGTTAACAAATAATGGCGCAATAGATTTAATGCTACCTGTGAAGTCCGCCATTTAATCATTTCGCGGTCTCCATTAAAATTATATTTTACACAATGTTGGTATCGGTTTGCAGTAGCAAGTGCGATATATACCAATCCGACCGGTTTATCTGGAGTTCCTCCAGTCGGACCGGCAATACCGGTTACCGATATACCGATATCAGCTTTCGTTTGTTTCAATAGCCCCTGCACCATTGATATTGCGGTAGGTTCACTTACCGCACCATGGTTTTTTATGGTTTCTTTCGGCACCCCCAATAAATCCTGTTTCGCTTGATTGCTATATACTACCAGACCGCGGTCGAAATAGTCTGAACTTCCGGAAATATTGGTTATCCGGTTTGCAATTAATCCGCCGGTGCATGATTCTGCTATGGCTAATCGTAGTTTTTTATGCCGTAATAAGCTGCCGATAACACCTTCTAACATATCTTTATCAGCCCCATAAATCGCATTGCCTATCCGCTTCCGGATTACTCGTTCTGCCTTTTTAATAATTCTATCTGCAGCCGAAACTGATTTTGCTCGGGCTGTTATCCGAATATCGATTTGCCCAAACACTGCCATTAATCCTACTTCCGGATTACTGTTTGGCACCATAAAATCCTGGATTTGTTCATCAATCGCTGATTCTGACATCCCAACAACTTTTAGCACTCGATATTTGATTACGGCTTTCAGGTTTATTCTTTTCTTAAGCTCAGGAACCACCTGATTCTCCCACATGGGCTCTAATTCTCGCGGTGGACCCGGTAGAATAATGATATATTGTTTATTCTGAGAAGGTTTAATACGAGATGTTTTAGATATTTTCCGTTCAATAAATAATCCTGGTGCAGTCCCTCGTTGGTTAATAAAATAACTTGCTCCTCTTGGAACATAAGCTTGTAACAGATTATTTTTCGGCATCTGTTGTCCCGGTAGAACGCGGTTGAAATATTGAGATATTATCGATATCAGTTTCGGTTCGATTACCAACGGAGTCTTCAACATTTTTGCTACTGCATCCCGGGTGATATCATCTTTAGTAGGCCCTAATCCTCCGCTAATCACCACCACCTGACTTCGGGATAAAGATCGACATAAAACTTCACAAATCCGCTGCTCATTATCATCAACCGTCTCTCGATGAAATACATCGAATCCCAATCGTTGCAACTGTTGCGATAAATACACCGCATTCGTATCCAGTATCTGACCGAGAACCAATTCGGTCCCTATAGATATTATTTCCGCTTGCATGTCAGATATTATAGCTAAAATTTAGCAGTTTAGGAAAGAAGGATTTAAGCAGTGGCTGGTAGTGAGTGACAAGATTCAAGTAAATCTATACAACGGAATAAATGGGTTTTAATAATTCTTAATTCTTAACTCTTAATTTTTAATTGTTTTTATGGTTCATCCGATAATCGCATACGCGATTCCAGTGATATGCGAATTGATACGTTTTAGGTTGGTAAGAATATCGAGATGGATTTCACTGGTTTCGACTGATTCGGGTAGCCCGGCTTGTAACCGGGAGATATGCGATTGACGGAGCGTTCGTTCCAGTTCACTGATTTGCGGTTTGGTTGCGACAACTTGTTTCGCCAACTCTATATTATTACTGGCGAATGCGGTAATAGTCTGCTCCAGGCTTTTCTGGATTACTCGATGGAGTTCAGTGATTTCCTCCCAACCCTGTTCGGAAAACGTCAGTTGTTTTTTCGCTCGTTTCTTCGCTAATTCGAGCAGATTCTTATCAATAATATCGCCGATATTTTCCAAGTTATTTACGATGGTTAACAGCATAACTTCCCGTTTCGATTGGTCATCAGCCAATCCATGCTGCGATAACCGGGTTAAATAGAGTTTTATTTCCCGATCCAGTAAATCGACTTTATCATCCTGGTCTTGTCTAAGACTAATATGTTCTTCTTCAGAAGTTTTAAATAACTCTAATAATCCGGTATACATTTCTGAAACGATATCTGCCATTCGTAAAGTTTCCCGGGTAGCTAAACCTAATCCTAGTGCCGGGGTATCGACCATCGTTCCATCCAGATATTTCGGTTTAAAAACCTCTTCTTTCTCTTTAACCTCGGGAATTAATTTCGTTACCAGTTTTGATAATGGAACCGTCAGAAATAAAAATATCGCGGCTATGATAACATTAAAAATAGTATGCGCATTCGCTATCTGCCGTGCCGCATCGGTAGTAGTATGCTGCACCAATCGGATAAATAGACTGGAAAAAGGATAAAAGATGATTACCCCGAACACTTTAAATAAGGCATGCGCTACCGCAACCCGTTTCGCTTCCACGGTATTCCCGATACTCGAAATCAATGCGGTTGCCGAAGTACCGATATTAGCACCAAAAATGATCGGTAATGCACCGGATAACGGCATGAGATTTAAATGGGCAAAAGCTAATGCGATAGCAATCGTCGCAGCGCTGCTATGTACTAATGCGGTAAACGCTGCGGCCAGAATGAGTAATAATAAGGGGGTATCAGTTAATGCCCGGAGAACGGTTTGAAATAATTCATTGCTCCCTAATGGTGAAACGGCATCAGACATGATTTTTATCGAGTAGAAAATCAGACCGAATCCGAAAATTGTTTGTCCGATAGATTGGAGGGTTTTTTGTTTACTCACCAGCACAAACAGGAGACCGAATCCGATAATGAGGATTGCATAATCCCATACTTTGAATGCGATTAGTTGAACGGTTACGGTACTGCCAATATCGGCTCCGAGAATAATCCCGATACTCTGGGTCAGGTTCATTAATCCGGAACTGACAAAACTCACTAATACCGCGGTGGTAGCGGTACTGCTTTGAAGTACGGCGGTGGCTACTGCGCCAACAATAACCGCTCTTAACTTATGGTCGGTTAACGTAGCGAGAATATGCCGTAGTTTGCCTCCGGCAACATTTTGCAATCCGTCTCCGGTTTGCCGGACGCCATACAATAAGAGACAAACTCCGCCGAATAAATAGAATATCGCTAATTCTGTCATATCAAATCCAAGATGTCGTTAAAATCGTAAATAAAAATTATACGCCTAAGTTGATTTAATTGCAAATCGGTATTATCATAGATAGAAGAATTACCGGTAAAATACTGAGCTTTTTTATAGGGAACGACTATGGAAAAGAGAATATTTATTGCGGCAACTCGGCAGAACGAAGGGAAGACGATGACGTCGCTGGGTCTCATCAGTGCATTCCAGGCGAGAAAGATGGCGGTTGGATTCATCAAACCGGTTGGACAGCGGTATGTTGAAGTAAATGGGCATAAAATTGATGAAGATTCGGTGTTAATCGATAAAGTATTTGATTTGGGATTAACTTTACAGGATATGAGTCCGATTGCAGTAGAACGCGATTTCACCCGGAACTATATTATGCATCCGGATATTGAGCCGTTGAAGGCAGCGATTAAACAATCATATGCGACGGTTGCCAAAGACCGGGATATGGTGGTTATCGAAGGAACCGGTCATGCCGGGGTTGGCTCGGTATTCGATTTATCGAACGCCACAGTTGCAAAAATGTTGAATGCGAAAGTTATCATTGTCAGTTCCGGGGGAATAGGCCGGCCGATTGATGAAATTATTCTCAACGAAGCGTTGTTCAAAGAAGCAGGAGTAGAAATTCTGGGGGCGATAATCAATAAAATCGAACTTGATGCTTTAGAAAAAATTACACGGTATGTAGAACCGGGGCTTAAAAGGAAAGGAATCGAGTTATTAGGTGTAGTTCCGTTTCGATCGATGTTAACCGCACCGACTATTCGCCAAATAATTGAAGAACTGGACGGCGAATTGATGAATGAAATTAAAGAGCTTGATATTCCGATAGAGAAAATCGTTGTCGGTGCCATGGCACCGCATCGCGCGCTAGACCTATTTGACAATAACACCATGGTAATTACTCCCGGTGACCGGGATGATTTGATCCTGGCAGCATTAAGCTCATGTATTACCGGAGATAGCAAATCGTTTTGCGTTAGTGGCATTGTACTTACCGGAGGTATCTATCCGCATAAAACGATTCAGCGGCTTATCCAACGGACTTCGATCCCGGTTATTGCAGTTAAGGATAACACTTTCGAAGCGGCAACGAAATTCCATGATTTAACGGTTAAAATCCGGCCGGAAGATAAGGAAAAAATCCAAATCGCTACCAAATTAATAGAACAATACATTAAAATAGATAAAATACTCAATAATATATAACGATTAACAAAAGAACGGAAGAACGCAAGAACGAAAGGATAAAACTCCAAGTTCCAAACTCCAATCCGCCTTAGGTGGACAAATAAGTTCCAAAATCTGATTTCCAAGTTCCAAACAGTGATGGTAGGTTAACGTAATTTGGATTTTGAACTTTGGACTTTATTTGGGATTTGGGATTTGAGATTTGGGATTTATTATTTATTATGATGTCTGATTACAATCTTCTTATCATTGGTGCAGGACCCGGTGGCTATGTAGCGGCAATCCATGCGGCGCAATTAGGGCTAAAAGTAGGTGTTATCGAAAAGGCGGAAATTGGCGGTACTTGTTTAAACCAAGGATGTATCCCGACTAAAGCCCTGATTTCGACTGCCCAGATACTCGATAAACTCCAGCAAGCGGCTGAACTCGGTATCGAGATTCAAGGAACCATCAAACCGGATTTCGCTAAAATGCTTACTCGGAAGAATAAAGTCGTGAGTATCAATGTTAATGGAATCAAGTCGTTGTTTAAGAGTTATTCCATTGAACTAATTAGAGGAAACGGAAGATTTATCAATCCGCAAACCATTTCGGTAACTTTACCAGATGGCACTTCAAAACCAATTACTGCCGATAAATTCATTATCGCGACTGGTTCCCGGCCATCGGACTTACCGAATCTGGCTATCGATAACCAAGATATTATTTCCAGCGATGGCGCATTAAATCTACCGGAATTACCGAATCGGATGCTGATTGTTGGTGCAGGAGTTATCGGGTGCGAGTTTGCGTTTCTATTTCAAACCTTAGGAGTTCAGGTAACGGTGGTAGAACTTATGCCGCGACCGTTGATTACTGAAGATGAAGAAATCAGTCAATTAATCGACCGGCAATTCAAAAAGAAGAAAATTACTTTAATCACCAATACACAAGTAACCGCGGTAAAAAAGCTCGAATCCGGTGCGATGGTAGCCGAGTTAGCTAATGGAACGACTATCGAAGTAGATAAAATCCTGGTTAGTGTTGGCCGGAAAGTTAATACCGATAATCTCGGTTTAGCTGAACTGGGTATAGCACTGAGTAAAAAAGGAGCGATTATCGTTAATGAATATATGGAAACCAATATCCCCGGAATCTATGCAATCGGGGATGTGATTGGTAAACTGATGCTGGCGCATATTGCTTCTGCTGAAGGAATGGTCGCTGCAGAGAATGCGACTGGGAAAAAGCGAGCCATGGATTATCGAGTTGCACCTTGGGGAGTATTCACCAATCCGGAAATCGGGCATGTCGGATTAACTGAAAAAGAAGCGGTTGAACAGGGATACCAAGTTAGTATCGGTCGGTTCCCATTCCGGGCTCTCGGAAAAGCGCATGCAGTGAATGAAATTGAAGGATTAGTTAAACTGGTGGTAGATAGCCATACCGACCAGATACTTGGTGCCCATATTTTCGGCGCGCATGCCACGGAATTGATTCATGAACTTGCGGCAGCGATGCAGTTTGAAGCCGGGGCAACCGACCTGGGCAGATTGATTCATACCCATCCGACTTTTTCGGAAGCGATTGCTGAAGCGGCGCATGATGTCCATCAAAGCGCGATACACTTACCTAAGAAAACCTAACGTTATGTTATCAATCAACCCGAATCCTGATTTCAATCGATTAATAAAAGCGGTGTTACGACAAGGGGAACCAGACCGCGTTCCATTCATCGAGCTTTATGCCGATTTGGAAATAGTCGAATCGATTCTCGGTGAAACCATTCCGATCCCTCAACCGGGAGATAGCGATGCCGGATTAAACTGGATTAAGAAAAATATCCAGTTTCGGTATATCACCGGGTTCGATTATGTCCATTGTACACCATCATATACGATGGAATTTGCTCGAATCCATACCCGGAATACCGCTACACTTGCCCGGACTGACCGATATTATGTCGATGAATCGAAAGGGGTTATTTCTACCTGGCAGGATTTTGAATCCTATCAATGGCCGAAACCGGAATCAGTAGATTATTCGAGTTTCGAAATAACCAATGAGTTTCTTCCTGATGGTATGGGGATAATCGGGCAAACCTCAGGGATATTGGAGTATGCCATGTGGTTAACCGGATATACGACGTTCTCATATCTGCTCTACGATGATGAACCGCTGGTTCAGGCACTATTCGATAGAATCGGGAGTTTCTATGTAAGCTTATATCGAACGATGGCAGAAATGGAATATATCCGTATGTTTTTTATCGGCGATGATATGGGACATAAACATGGTACTCTGATTTCCCCGGCGATGTTACGGAAATATGTTTTCCCTTGGCATAAGAAACTAATTGATATCTGCCATGATAAAGGGAAACCGATTCTTCTTCATGCTTGCGGGAATCTGGATGAAGTTATGGATGATATCATTCATCTTGGATTCGATGGAAAACATTCGTTTGAAGATACCATTATGCCGGTTACTACCGCGAAAAAGAAATATGGTAATCAAATCAGCATCCTGGGTGGAGTCGATGTCGATTTTCTCTGCAAGGCGAACAAAACGCAGATTCGGGATCATGTCCGGAATGTAATCCAGACCTGCGCTCCCGGCGGTGGGTATGCGTTTGGTACCGGTAATAGTGTCGCGAATTATATCCCAGTCGGAAATTACATCACCATGCTAAATGAAGGCTGGAACTACGGCTCCTACCCAATTAAATAAAAAAAGCTAACCGCAAAGTACGCTAAGATATAAATCGTAAAGCACGCTAAGAAAACAGTTTTTCTTGGCGTATTTGGCGCATTCTTTGCGCTCTTTGCGGTTTGTTTTTGTTTTACTATATGACCAATAAAGAGCGGATGCTGCTCGCGATTACTAATCAGGTTCCTGACCGGGTACCGGTAGCGCCGGATATCTCAAATATGATTCCATGCCGGTTAACCGGGAAACCGTTTTGGGATATCTATCTCTATAATAACCCTCCACTTTGGCAGGCTTATATCGAATCCGTGAAATATTTCGGAATCGATGCCTGGTTCACTTATGGCTATGTTAATTTTCAATATGCGAATAACCAGAAAACTACTTGCCAAAAACTAATTCAGAAAACGGATGAACGAATTACGGTTAGAAATACCCACCAGACACCTGCCGGTGAACTCTGGGATGAAATGGTATATTATCTCGCTGATCCACCGACTGCAACTCGGAAATTAATTAAGAATATAGATCAAGATATCGCTAAACTTCGGTATTTCTTCCCGGAAATAACCGGATTCGACCCTACCCCATTAGAAGAGATGCGAATTGCGTTAGGTGATTTAGGTGCGCTCGGTATCGGTATCGCCGTTCCGGGAATGCAGCTGCTGTTTGACTGGTTCGATGGTGGATTAGAATCGGCGACCTATGCCTATTACGATAAACCGGAACTAATTGCTGAATTCGTTTCCTGGCAGGAGAAGTTTTTGTTACAGCAATTAGCGATGAGTCTGGCAGCGAAACCGGACTTTATCCTATTCGGCGCTTCTGGTTTAGGTACGATGAATACCCCGGAATCGTTCCGGAAATTATCCTTACCTTTCCTGCAAAAAGGTACCAGAATGTGCACACAAGCCGGGATTCCTTCTATGCTCCATTCTTGCGGGAAGGAACGAATGCTGGTCGAAATCATGGCAAAAGAAACTGATTTAAACTGTATCAATCCATTAGAAATCCCACCGATGGGTGATTGCAATTTAGCGGAAATAAAACAACGGTTTGGGCATCGGTTAGCATTAATGGGCAATCTTCATACTACTGAAATAATGTTATCGGGAACGCCCCATGAAGTAGAACAGGCAGCGAAACAATGTATCGCCGATGCCGGTACAAACGGTGGGTTTATTCTCTCTACTGGCGATCAATGCGGTCGCGATACTCCAGACGAGAATATTTTCAAACTCGTTGAAGTAGCGAAAGCTGCGAGATATTAGTATCTAATAACTGAAATACTTGAATACAATATTATATCCGATGTTAAATAAGTTAAATAGGTTAAATGGTTAAATAAGAAAAGACATAGCAGACTCATTTAACTTGGATTTAATCATTTGACATTTGATATTTATTTGTCCGCCTTAGGCGGATTGG
>JBHGBB010000149.1:0-9945 GCA_041946755.1 bacterium
CCCCGAGCCCAATCCTCACCACTACTCGGATGCGTGATCGCCGTGATCGTCCCTGAATCCGTTACTTCTTGTTTTAATACAACATTATCAAAATAGAGAGCTTCCCATAAATTTCTCGGATTAATTCCAACCAACTGAACTGAATTAAATAATGAAACGGGATTATACATAAACTGTATCTTTTGCCATTGTCCGGGTGTCCATTTTCCAGGTTGGAATATTGCATTACCACTATCGATGATTTGCCCCCAATTACTTGCATGGTCGAATACATATAAATATACTTTTTGAGATTCACTCATACTAGGAGCATCACTGTAAACCATTGCAGAAGCATAAATTCTACCAGTATTCTCAAGGGCGAACCACTGACTTGCTTTCCCTTTCATTCCATTATCTTGAGAAAGAATTAAATCTGAATATGCAGCGGTCCATATCCCAGGAAATGATGCATCGCCATAAGGTTCTAGAAGCCAATAGGTTGAACCAAGATCGAAACTAGCATTATAGAGAGGAATCAAAGTAGTTGCATTAGCTGCACCGGGATATACCCAAATATAATCAGCACATAAATTTCCATTAATACCGCTATTACTCTGGTTAATTGCGACGAATTGTACTGCTAATTTTGTTTTCTGTGCATAAAACGATATTTCCATATCTATTGGATTCCAAGCAGATCCAAAATATCCGCTACCATCGTAAATTACTTGGTTGCCAGTTTCTATTATCGAATTATCTGTATTCAATTCTTGAAGGTATAGATATACTTTCTGCTGCTTGGAAGAATCAGAAATATCTGTCCAAACTCGCGCTTTCGCTGTATACCAACCTGTACTTGGTACTGAAAAAACTTGTGTCAATTTCCCTTTTTGCCCCGGTTCTTGCGCTATAGCGATATAACCATAAGTAGCATCCCAGTTTAAACTACCTGGTCCAGTACCATCGCCATAGACTTGCCAGTACCAATAATTTGTATCACTGCTTACATTAAAATCTCCATGATTATTTACTGCACTTAATAAATTATCATCTATTAAGCTTTCATTATCAGCACTTGATACAGAAAAAAATAAAAGACTCATCGTTAAAAAAACAGTAGTTAAAATTAATATTTTCTTCATAGACTTTCCTCCATAATTTTCGTGAAACCTTTTACTCTACAGCCTTAATTTTCGCAATCTGTAAACGCCAATCGCCATGCGCACCTTTTTCAACTTCATAATGCCATTTCGCTTCTTCAATATTCCTCGCCGGAATACGCACAATATAAACACCAAACTCCGATCCAATACCAGGAAGATTTACTTCAAAACTTATATTTGTTGAATCAGAGTAACCCGGAGATTTACCGGGAATACCATTATAAATAGCTTTCACCACCTTATTCTCAACCGCAATTAGAATCTGGTCGATTTCTCCCGGATGCTTATCGTTCCAGAGCTGATAATCGAAACTAACATTCATCGTCTTTTGATTAACCGAAACATCCAGATTTTTAATCTCGACTATTGCTGATTCTCCACCAGTTATTTTATAGACATATACAGTCCCATCATTATTATTTTTCTTTAATTTCGACACTATCTCAATCCGGTTCGCATACCCAAATACTAAAGAAATCAAAAGCATTATCGCGATCGCCCCAAAAACTACTGTTACTTTCCTACTCATAAATTCTACACCTTCTTTCGGTTATTAAATTATATATAGATTGCTTCGTCGGAGAAACCTCTCCTCGCAATGACAAGACCAAAGCAATTACAAAATCAGAAATTTACGTTTCTTATAAAGGTTGAAATAAGAACATATATTTGGATAGAAAATGGATAGAATATATAAGGAAGATGTAAAAAAAAGACTAGTTATCCCCACTATAATAAAAGAATACATCCACATAGGAATCTCCAGTATAGCCTTAAGGATGGAAAATTAAGGATAGAATATTTTACTCAATGCCTCAAATCATATACTTAACATCATAAACTTGTATTTTGATTATACCAAGATTATTGCAGTTCTTGTATTTTTTGTCAAGTAAAAAATGCATAAAAAAGCAGATAATTATATAATCGAAATAAATGGCTAAATGGCTAGATTTAATGAGGTAAGAGATAGAGCTAGGAATCCTCCTGTCTCTAATCTCTTATTCTATGCCCTTTAGAGTATCTTTTAGCCCTAAATTCGCTTGACAATAAGGGTCATTTTCAGGTATTTTAATAATGTAAAATCGTATATATTTTACTAAATTAGCTGAGTCAAATTAGGACTCGGCTTTTTTAATGGAATATAAACCCTAAAACAAATTCATAAAATCATACATCCCGAATTTGAAATTCTTTCGGGATAAAGGAGTCGTGGCCGATATGGCAAGTAAAAAGTCAGTCCCGCAAAAGCGGGGTAAGCAGAAGTTTGTATATTTCTTTGGTGCCGGTAAAGCTGAAGGAACCGGTGCTATGAAAGAGTTGCTTGGCGGTAAAGGAGCGAACCTAGCGGAAATGGTTAATCTGAAGATTCCGGTTCCTGCTGGATTCACGATTACGACCGAACTCTGCACCTATTATTATCAGCACGGCCGGAAATATCCACCGGAACTGAAAAAAGACGTTGAATCGGCAATGAAACGCGTCGAGCAGATTATGGGTATGAAATTCGGGGATCCGGTGAATCCACTATTGGTTTCCGTTCGGTCAGGAGCGCGCAGTTCGATGCCCGGTATGATGGAAACGGTACTTAATGTCGGATTGAATAATGTCACCCGGGAAGGATTGATTAAGAAAACCAATAATCCCCGGTTTGTTTACGATGCCCAGCGCCGGTTAATCCAGATGTATTCCGATGTCGTAATGGAAAAAGCCGCTGGAATTGAACCGGCAGAAGGAAAAGGGATTCGGCAGCAGTTGGAAAAAGAAATGCATAAAATGAAAGAAAAACGCGGCGCTAAACAGGATACTGACCTTACCGCCGATGATTTGAAAGAATTGATTGAAATCTATAAAAAGAAAGTTAAAGAAGTTCTCGGTAAACCGTTTCCGGAAGATGCTATGGAACAGCTTTGGGGCGGTATCGGTGCAGTATTTGCCAGTTGGATGGGCAAACGCGCGGTATCGTATCGACGAATAGAAAAGATACCTGAAGAATGGGGTACTGCGGTCAACGTTCAAGCTATGGTATTCGGAAATATGGGCGATACTTCTGCCACCGGAGTTGCATTCACTCGAAACCCGGCGACTGGTGATGATATCTTCTATGGCGAATGGCTCCCGAACGCGCAGGGTGAAGATGTGGTTGCCGGAATCAGAACGCCAAATCCGATTAATGAAATCGGTAAAACCGAACAATCGAAGCATCAGGCTTCGCTAGAAACCGCAATGCCGAAATTGTATAAAGAACTTGATGGTATCCAGAAACGGCTGGAAAAACATTATACCGATATGCTGGATATCGAATTCACCATCCAAGAGAGCCGGTTATGGATGCTGCAATGCCGGGTTGGGAAACGTAATGGACCGGCAGCCGTTAAAATGGCGGTTGATATGCAGCAGCAGAAATTGATTTCGATAGAAGAAGCAGTGAAACGAGTTACCCCGGCACAGTTGGACGAATTATTGCATCCGATTATCGATCCGGTTGCGGAAAAAAGCTGTAAGCCGGTTGCTAAAGGTTTACCTGCAGGGCCGGGTGGCGCTACCGGTAAAGTAGTGTTCACGGCCAACGATGCGGTCGCCTGGGCGAAACGCGGCGAAACAGTCATATTAGTTCGAGAAGAAACCAATCCGGAAGATGTCGAAGGGATGCGGGCTGCGCAAGCGATTCTTACCGCGCGCGGTGGAATGACCTCTCATGCAGCGTTAGTCGCCCGCGGTTGGGGAAAATGCTGTATCGTCGGTGCCGGTGGAATCCATATCGATATGGAAACCAAAACGATGAAAGCTGGCGATGCGGTGGTTAAAGAAGGAGATTGGGTTACCCTTAACGGGACTAAAGGATATGTTTATGTATGCCAACTGCCGATGATTAAAGCCGCGGAAGAGAATGTTTATTTCCAGAAATTTATGAAACTGTGCGATGCGGTTAGAACTATCGGAGTTCGCACCAATGCGGATACGCCAGCCGATGCGAAAAAAGCGTTATCGTTCGGGGCTGAAGGTATCGGCTTATTCCGAACCGAACATATGTTCTATGGGAAAGGTGCAGAACAACCGCTATTCCTCCTCCGGAAAATGATTATCTCTAAAACCGTTGATGAACGGAAAGCGGCGTTAGCGGAGTTATATCCGTTCGTTAAGAAAGATATTAAAGATACCTTGGAAGTCATGGGTAAATTCCCGGTGACTATCAGACTCCTCGACCCGCCGTTACATGAATTCGTTCCGCAACGGGAAGATGAACGGCAGAAACTCGCGGAAAGCTTGGGGATTACCGCTGAAGAATTCGAGAAACGGGCGTCGAACCTCCATGAAAATAACCCGATGATGGGACACCGCGGTGTCCGATTAGGTATCACCTATCCGGAAGTAGCGGAAATGCAGATTCGGGCGATTTTTGAAGCCGCTGCCGAATTGATTAAATCGAAAAAAGAGGTTTTCCCGGAAATCATGATTCCAGTGGTCGGCTCGGTAACCGAACTGGAAAATCAGTTCGCGATTGTTAAGAAAGTATATGCAGAAGTACTCAAGAAATTCGGATTGAAGAAAATCAAGCATCTTATCGGAACTATGATCGAAATCCCACGGGCAGCGTTAACCGCTAACCGGCTGGCAGAATGTTCCCAATTCTTCTCCTTCGGAACCAATGATTTAACCCAGATGGGATTCGGGTTCTCCAGAGACGATATCGGCGCGTTTATGCCGGATTATTTGGATAAGAAAATCCTTGCAGCTGACCCGTTCCAGACCATTGACCAGGAAGGTATCGGCGAACTGATTAAAATCGGTATCGGACGAGGTAGAGCCACCCGACCGGATTTGGAAGTCGGGATTTGCGGCGAACATGGCGGCGACCCCGCATCAGTCGAGTTCTGCTATAAAGTCGGCATGGATTATGTTAGCTGTTCACCGTTCCGTGTGCCGATTGCGAGATTAGCCGCAGCAAGAGCCGCAGTCGCGGATAAGAAGAAGAAAAAATAACCGATTGAATTAAATACTATACCTGAGTTCATTATAACCTCGCTGGTCAGAAGTTATCGACTATGCGGGGTTTTCTTTTTTCCATAGTATCCTTGGCAAAGTTTAACTTGACAAAAATAAGCAGATAGGTATATGGTTATGTGTTTATCATAGAAAGAGTTAAATATGAAGCCAGCCATTATCTTTTTGTTAACCATGTTAATATCTGTTGGAGTATTTATTATTATGATCAATAATCTTAATACTCCCCCTACTTTCCATAATCATACTGGACTAAGTCAAACGCAGCTTAATCGATATAACCAATCAATATCTAGATTAACTCAAGCTATTAAATCACATCACCATGATGCGCTATTATATTTTAGCCGCGCCAGTACTTATTACAGTATTGGCAACTATGAGTTGGCTATCGCTGATTGTAATCAAGCGATATCTATCAATCCGAAGTATGCTGATGCCTATTATTACCGCGGAGTAGCGCTAGCTGAACAAGGGAAATATGCCCCGGCGCTTTTGGATTGTAATAAAGCCATTGAATTAGCCCCGAATCTCGGTTACGCCTATCTTACCCGAGGGAGTATCTATGAACAAAAAGGCGAGTATACTCTGGCTACTACTGATTATACAACGGCTATAATCGTTAATCCGAAAAATGCCAATGTTTATTTCTATCGTGGATATGCTGAATATAAAAAAGGAGATTTTACCCTAACGATAACAGATTGCTCAAGGGCAATAGAATTGAATCCAGCATTTGAAGATGCCTATATTGTACGAGGGCTGGCATATCGTTCAAATCATGAGTTAGACCTGGCTATTAGAGATTTCTCAAAATCATTAACGCTCAATCCGCAATCGGCAGTAGCCTTTCGTAATCTTGGCCATACTTATCAAATCAAAGGAAATTATAACCTTGCTTTGGCTAATTTCAATCAAGCAATTAATCTCGAACCGAATTTCGCTGAGACTTATATTGTTCGAGGTATATTATATCTCGATAAAGGACAGAATCTACTCGCTATAACAGATTTTAATAAAGCCATATCGATAAACCCAAAAATTTCTCTAGCGTATTATTATCGCGGAAAGGTGTATGTATTACAAAACAAAATGGATCAGGCTATTGCCGATATGACAAAGGTTATCGCATTAAATCCTAAAGCTTATCTGGCCTATAGTATCCGGGGAATCGCATATCAAGAGAAAGGAAATAATGACCAGGCGATCGCGGATTATACCCAGGCCCTGATGATTAACACTACTGAAATAAGCTTTGTTTATGGCAACCGGGGATGTGTGTATACCAAACAAGAGAGATATGATTTGGCGCTATCTGACTTGAATAAAGCCATTGAACTCCAACCGCACGATGTTTACTCGTATTATAATCAGGGTTATATAGAATTACGAAAAGAGCACTATGAGTCAGCGCTATCCGATTTTTCTAAAGCGATTGAACTCAATCCGAAATTGGCACCAGCCTATGCCAATCGGGGATTTATTTATTGTGAACAAGAGAAGTTTGAGTTAAGTATTCTTGAATGCAACCAAGCGATATCCCTTGATTCTTCTAACGTGCAAGCTTATAACATCCGAGGTCGAACCTATCTAAAACAAAAAGACTATGATCGGGCGCTGATGGATTTCAATAAAGCGTTATCTCTCAATCCCAAGCATGCTAGTTCTTATATCTGTCGCGGGATAGTCTATAATCAAAAAAAGGAATATCAGAAAGCGGTTAGTGATTTAAATTATGCTTTATCCTTGAAACCAAATAATGCGCTCGCTAACCTAAATTTATCAATCGCTTATGGCAACTTGGGGCAAAAGCGGCTGTCCAGTAATGCGTATGCCAAATATCTCAAATATGCCAGCCAAAAAGAGTTTAACGAGATTGATGGCGCTATCCATAAGTATTACGAATTAAAACAGAATCATACCGAGAATCATTAATTCCGATTGAGCTATAAATTCAGCGGGTAATTATTTTCCGACCGGCTATGGCTTTCTTTTTACTATCGAAGTAAACCTATATTGTAGAGTACTAAACCAAGAAATATAATGCTCAATTTATACATTACTTCTGTTTAAAGTAATATTGCCAAGCACTACCTAAAATAATACAAAACGATACATTAATCAAAAACGCCAGCAGATTCATTTGAACAAAAACACTTAGGACCGCTAATCCCCCGAAAATAGCGCTCGCAATAAATGCCCACCGTTTTCTGAATAGCAAACCAATACCAAGTCCGGTATTGAGTATCGACGCGATAAGCATATAAGGGTGTTTATCATATGCAGGAATTAAAACTGCTGCTGCAAATAAGAATACTGAACATACCCAAACCTGCCATGGTTTCTGTTCTTTAATATAATCCATAATCGGTTTTTGTGGCATATTCGCCTGGAGTTCTTGAAATTGTTCCGGAGTGATTTTCCCGGAATCCAACATCGAATTTAATTTCTCTTGTTGTTCATTCATATCATTTACTCCTTCCCCTATTATTCGGATCGAATGAAATAATATTTCCAGACGCTACTTAAGATAATAACAAACGCGGTATTGATTATTAACCCAAGAATACTCAAATTGATGATGCAGTATACTATGGTAACAATACCAATAATCTGGATAATAACATACGCTATTCGACTCCGGTAAAATAACGGAACGGCGATAACCACACAGATTATCATGGCTAAGAACGCTTGCGAAAAGATATTATCTATTGCCACCACCAGAAGAAAGATGGTACAGAACCAGACCTGCCATGGCCGATGCAGAATTTGAGATTGAGAAGTGGGTGTAGAAAGATTCGATTCTGGCGGCGTTGAAGAAGGAATAGTTGATATATCAGGAATGCTTTTTAGCATTTCGTTATATTGTTCGACTGTGATTTTCCCGGCATCGAACATCGCTTTTATTTTTTCTACCGATGTTTCCATATTATTTCTCCTTTCCTTTTAATTCTTTCAATTGTTGAATCCCTTCTTCCGGTTTCAGCTCGCCTTTATCGATCTTATCCAGGATTTGGTCTGCAGAAACCACTTGCGATAGCGGTTCTAGTCGAGAGATAATGCGATCGAGCCGATTCCGCAAAGTCGGATAGGTTAAACCCAGTTTATCCCCTAACGCTTTAAAGTTCCCTCCGCTTAAAATGAACTCTAAGATAAAGTCCTGCTCATCTCGCGATAAGAGATATAATGGACTTTCCTCGAAATTAGCTTCTAACTGCAAACCGCAATGAATACATTCCTTCTTCTTAACCTTTAATGGACTCTGACATTGTGGACATATATCTATTTTCATAGCCATAATAATTACATAATATTAAATAATTGTCAAGCATTATTTTAATTATATTAATATTTTATTGTGATTTTTTTTAATATTGTTGATATTCGGAAAATAATAGGTTGGTTCTATTAAATATGATTTAGTTAAAAATGGAGAGATACCAAATAAAATGAAAACAATAGTAAGCTAGTGTAAAATAACTATTTTTATGGTTCAAAATCCCAGAGCTCTTTAGGCACATTCACTGGTGAAATAACATATCCACTGCTATAAACCCGCTGCGCATAAATATCTGAATCTATCCCATTGCGATAATCATCCCAAACAATAATCGCACCATTAGCTAGATCAGAAACTATTTTAGGATATACTTGATCATAGTTTGCAGTACAAACGGCAACACCATTTATTGTCCATAAATTAACACCGCCACTATTAATTCGTTGAGCATAGATATCTGCATAACCATTCCGACGATCATACCAAGTAATAATTGCTCCACCAATTCCATCGGATATAATTCGACTCTCTGTTTGCTCATTTTCTGAAGTGCATATCGTAATCCCATTTATATTCCATAAACTTGTTCCCGAACTATATACTCGACCAGCGTATACATCATAATTGTTCAAATAATCATCTACAGCAACAATAATTCCATTATTCTCATCGGATATAATCACTGGAATCCCTGCTAAGTGCATATCACTAGTCATAATTGAACAACTCCACAAAGTTGAGCCAAGACTATTAATTCGTATAATATTCGTTACCGCTGGTTCCCAGAATATACCAATTGAATGCGCAGAAGATATGAACGCTCCACCAAAACCATCAGAAATAATCTGCGGTGTATTTTGCTCATCGAGTTCTGCATTATTATGGGTTATTGGAATTCCATTATTTATCCATAAAGCATTTCCCGTGTTATCGATTCTTTGAGCATAAACATTCGGATTAGCATCATAACTTACTGGGTAAGGTTCTATGGGAACCACAAACGGTACTCGATAATCTGCCCAAACAATTATCGCTCCACCATTTCCATCAGAAATCAATTCTTGTTTCTTTTGCATATAAATACTGGTGCAGACTGAAACTCCTCCAGGGGTCCACATAGGATTTCCTTCACTATTAATTCGCTGTATATATATATCCGACTCACTAGTAGGATTACTATACTCATTTCTCCAATCTTCCCAGGTGATTATCGCACCGCCTAATCCATCCGAAGTTAATACTGGGTAACGTTGATTTGCACTCACCGTGCATACCGCTATTCCATTCAGCGCCCATAAGGTTGATCCCTGACTAGTTATCTTCTGCGCATAGATATCCCAATTCCCATTTCGATTATCCTCCCACGTTATAATATAGTTTCCATATCCATCAGCGATAATTGTATTGGGTTTAATATAGACATTCCCTTCCTCAGCATTATTGAACTTCTGGGTATTGCTAGCCGTGCATATTGGTATCCCATTCTGTGCCCAGAGTTTCTCGCCATAACTA
>JBHGBB010000015.1:0-33765 GCA_041946755.1 bacterium
GTGGCCATCGGCGCTGACGGATTGCTGGTTCTATGTAATTCTACCAAAGCTGATTTCCGGATGAGGCTATTTAATGCTGATGGCTCGGAAGCGGATACCTGCGGGAATGGGTCGCGATGTACCGCTCGGTTCGCGTATTTAAAAGGGATCGCGCTTCGCAAGATGCGGTTTGAAACTCGGGCTGGAATTTATACCGCAGAAATAACCGACCTGGATACGGTTAAACTGAATCTGAGTGACCCGGGCCAGATGAAATTGAATCTTAACCTCAATACCTCGGTAGGGGAATTACCGGTGCATTTTATCGATACCGGGGTACCGCATGTGGTGGTGTTCGTTTCAGAGATTGAAAATGCAGTCCGAAGTCCGAAGTCCGATCCGCCTAAGGCGGACCGAAGTATAACGCTAACTAATCTTGATGTTTGCGGGTTAGGGAAAGAGTTACGGGAACATCCGGTATTTCAGCCGGCGGGAACTAATGTTAATTTTATCGAAGTTGTTGATCGGCATACGATCAGGATCCGAACCTATGAACGCGGAGTAGAAAATGAGACCCTGGCTTGCGGAACCGGGTCGATCGGAAGCTCAATTATTGCGTATCGGTTAGGCTACCTGACCCCGCCGGTATCGGTACATACTCAAGGGGGGAGTATATTAAAAATATATTTCGAACCTACACCGGATGCGATATCGAAGGTGATACTAGAAGGTGATGCCCGGTTTATTTATGAAGGTATACTTTATGAAGAAGCGGTAATGTATAATGGTCAATGATCCCCTTGAATGAAATAGCCCCGCCGGTAAAAAAGAGAAAATCAGATTGGGAGAAGTTTCTTGATATTATCTCTCGCCGGAATCTTTCGCAGATTTATCATTATACTCCAATAGAAAACCTACCCCGGATTTTAACCGCCCAAGGTATGTATAGTCGTCATCAGGCACGATTACGAAATATTCATCCGGTAGAGACGCATGGTTGGGGAAATAAATTTTATGATTTGGAGGATTATATCTGCCTGAGTTTTGTTCCGCCAAAATGGTTATTAGAAAAAGGGGCAGGCCGATTTGCTGCGCTCGCGGTAAATCCACGAGTTATCGGTTATCAAGGTACGATTTTTTCTCGACGAAGCAGTGCTAGTATCGAGGTAAATACGTTAGTATTAAAAGCTACCGATACCGCCGATGAATTTGATGTTTTATTCCCGGATGCTGATGGGATGATTCCCAAGTATCCATTAAGTGAAATATTGGTTGAAGATTATATTCCCCTACGCGATATTCAAGCTATTTATCTACCTACCTGGAAAGGGAATCACGGTTATTTTTGGTTCTGGCTCTATAAAAAATGGTCTAATTTTTACCGTTATGGCTTTTCTTATCCTCCACTATTAGTAGATGCGAAAAAGAAATTATTTTAAGGTATTTTTCTGCCTCAGGTGGATAGCATCTATTAGCAATTCTATATATAATTAACAGGTAGATTACTGAAAGGAGAAACTATGGCAGTAACGTTTCAAGGATCTATTGCCGCATTAGTAACCCCATTTAAAAATGGGCAGGTAGATGAAAAAGGATTGAAATCATTAATCGATTGGCTGATCGAAAATGGTACCGATGGCTTGGTCCCTTGCGGCACCACCGGGGAATCCGCGACCTTATCCCATGAAGAGCATGAACGAGTAGTCGAATTAACCATTCAAGCCGCGCAAGGCCGGGTGCCGGTGATTGCCGGTACCGGGTCGAATAGTACCAAAGAAGCGATTCGATTAACCAGATCGGCGCAGAAAGCCGGAGCTGATGCCGCATTATTAATCAGTCCGTATTATAACAAACCTACCCAGGAAGGATTATATCAGCATTTTAAAGCAATCTCCGAATCGGTAGATATCCCATTATTTTTGTATAACATTCCGGGGAGAACGGCAGTAAATATATTACCGGGGACCATTGCCCGGATAGCGGAATTGAAAAATGTTATCGGAGTTAAAGAGGCGACCGGCGATATGAAACAAGCGGCAGAAATAATTGCCGTTTGTCCAAAAGAGTTTATTATTTTATCCGGAGATGATTATACCATTTTGCCGTTGCTATCGATCGGCGGAAAAGGAGTCATTTCGGTAGTTGCGAATGTGGTGCCGAAAGAAACTGCCGGATTGGTAGATGCCTGGTTTGCCGGTGATATTGAAGAAGCGAAACGGTTGCAGTATTATCTATTACCGATCGCGCAGGTCTTATTCTCGGAAACGAACCCGATCCCGGTGAAAACCGCGTTAGCATTAATGGGCAAAATCGAAAACGCTGAACTGCGATTACCGCTGTATCAGATGGGTGAACCGAATCTGCAGAAATTAAAAGGAGTTTTAAAACAAAATAATATAAAGCTAACCGCAGAGATCATAAAGACCGTAGAGTAAAAATATCTCATATATTATTATCTCTGCGAACGCGGCGTTTTCTGAGGTATAAAACCTAAGTTTCATTTGAAATTTGCGACGAAAGGAGCTGTTATGGCAGTAGATAAAGAGTTGTTGGAAATATTAGCCTGTCCGGTATGTAAAACCGATGTGGTGTATAATGAAGAGAAACAGCAGATTATCTGTACTAAATGCGGTCGGAAGTATCCGGTTAAAGATGATATTCCGATTATGTTGGTTGACCAAGCTACTACCGATTAATCAGAAGTCAGCTATCAGTTGTCAGTTGTCTCTGCCTTAGGCGGACTGAAAACTGAAAACTATTTTTGGAAATGGCTAAACGCATAAGTATTTTCTTAATAGGTTTCATTGGCTTGCTGTTTGGATGGAGTATTAGTGCCAGGGATTCGTTCCAGGATTTATCGAATGATATCCAGTATCAATCGGCAAATACCCAAGAAGGACTTAAAAACTACCAGCTCTGTTTTGATATTTCAAAAGATTGGTGGAACCTCCATGAGCCGGAACTGGCGCTTGACTTCCTTTATGCAGCTGCTCGAGAAGCAGAGCAATTACTCCCGGCGAAAGTATCAGCCGCGAAACTCCTGGAATTAGCAGCTGTGGCGACTAAAGAATATCGCGATCGATATACCGCAGAAGATATGATTGAAAAAGCGCGGGCGAAGATGAAATTTATTCTCGATTATTATGAATGGCAAATCCCTTATCAAGAAGCGAATCGAATTGAAAAAGAGGCTGAGCGATTGCAATATCTCCCGCGCGGAAAATATATTCCCCGGCAGGTAATCTTGCCGGTTCCGAGTGGCACAAACATAACCAAACCGGATATAGTGAGTTATACCGTAGAAGAGCCGGTTAATCGTATGAGATATGCAAATCAGCCACCTGGCGGATTCGATAATACAAAACCGCCAAAGTCGCAATCCGCCTTAGGCGGAAAACCGGAGTTAAAAAAACCTAAAGAACCGCCTGCAAAACCAGATAAACCGCCAAAGCCGAAAGAGCCACCGGATAAACCGAAACCCCCAGATAAACCGCCAAAACCACCGGAGCCACCAAAGCCGCCGGATAAGCCACCGAAACCACCGGATAAACCACCAATACCGCCACCTGCAAATGATACTACGAAATAACGATCTATACCGGGGAAGTAGAATTACCAAACAGAAATGTGGTACGCTTATTATTGCGAAGATATCAAGTATAAAATAAAGGGGTTATGATAATGGATATACCGTTAAAAAATATTGGGTGGATAGAAGTAATTTGTGGTTGTATGTTTTCCGGGAAAAGTGAAGAATTGCTCCGTCGGATTCGCCGATGCCAAATCGCCAAACAGAAAATTGCGGTATTCAAACCCCGGCGGGATACTCGATATAGTGAGAATGAAATCGTGAGTCATGATAAAGCGCGAATATCGTCAATGCCGGTGATCGATAGTGCGGAGTTATATGTTAATGTCACCCCGGATGTTCAAGTAGTCGGTATCGATGAAGCCCAGTTTTTCGATGCCGGATTGGTTCAAGTATGCGAAAAGTTGGCTAATGAAGGGAAACGAGTTATCGTAGCCGGATTAGACCAGGATTATCTAGGCCGGCCGTTTGAACCAATACCGCAATTGCTCGCGATCGCTGAATATGTTACCAAAACGTTAGCGATTTGTGTCGTCTGCGGGAATCCGGCAAATCGGTCATATCGGAAAGTGCAAAGTGAAGAGCGGATTCTGCTCGGCAGTCAGGATTCATATGAACCGCGATGCCGCCGCTGTTTCCAACCGCTTGGAGAAGAAAAACAATTGGAAATAAAATCATAGCAGTCCGAAATAAAGAGTTTTAGATCCGAAATCAGAATGAGTTGAGAGAAAACTTAGGATAGTAAGGCTCCTTATCTTCGGTCTGTTTTTTTATGCAACCGAACTCTTTCTTTTCAAACAAAATAGTGAGATATATCAGTTGGTCGATTATCCCGATTGTATGGTTAATATTAATCGGGATGTTGTATTATCGGAATAGCCAGCGATCGATTATCGAATCGGAAGCGAAAGTAGATTATACCAGCGGCGAAGTTATTCTTCGGGAAGATTGGATGCGGATCTATTTAAACGGTGAGCAGGTAGGATATTCGAAAACTTCGTTGGTTGAAGGGCGATATTCCGGCAAAAAAGCATACCTCTTAAATAATGAAACGAATTTATATCTGCTGGTCGCGGGTGCGAATCAGAATATTCAAGTTACCGGAAATAGTGTGCTCGATACCGATTTGACGCTGCTGAATTTTAATCAGGAATTGGATACCGGCGGGCATCGGTTACGGGTTCGCGGGGTTTTTGGTGAGAAACAATTAAAGTTGGTGATTAATAGCGGGACTGGTGATATGCAGCGGATAATTCCGCTTACTACGAAATGCTATTCCGCGGAATTAGTCAATTTAATCATGTTGCGGGATAATTTCCCGATTGGGAAAAAATATCTCTTGCCAATGTTCGATCCAACAACCTTAACTGCGAATAACTTTGAAGTAGAAACCATCAGTAAATCGACGATTGAAATTAAAGGGCAAAAATATCCGGCGTTTGAAGTCCAAGAGCGGTTTAAAGGGGTAACGCAGACCATTTGGGTAAATGAGAAAGGCGAAATATTAAAAGAAATAGCGAATTTGGCCGGGCTTAATCTGGTAGCGATTAAAGAGTTTAATCCGGATAAGAGTGAATTGCAGGTGGTGCATCGGTCAACTCAGGATTTATTAATCAACAGCGCAATCGAATCGAATCGAGAAATTAAGAATCCGCGAGATTTGAAAGAATTAACGGTTAAATTAAGTAATCTGGCGATAGACTCTATTCAGGGGCAAAAGGTCGAAAATGGAAGCGTGATATTACATGTTCACACTATCGATTTAGATCGACTTCCACCGTTTACCAAGCAGATTAATATCCGGCAATTTATCCATTACCTTGCGCCGAGTCCGTTGGTTCAGAGTACTGATCCAGAGATTGTCAAAAAGGCGAAAGAAATTGCGGGGAATACCCCGGATTCCGTTAAAGCGGCATCGAAATTAACCCGGTGGGTATATGGTAATGTAAACAAACGGATTCTGCTGAGTGTACCTTCAGCAGTAGATGTGTTAAAGACACGCGAAGGGGATTGTAATGAACATTCCGTGCTTTTTGCTGCGTTAGCCCGGTCTTTGGGTATCCCGACCAAAATCATTGCGGGAATCGTTTATAAAGACGAGTATTTCTTCTATCATGCATGGAATGAAGTTTGGGTAGGACAATGGGTACCGGTCGATGCAACGTTCGGTGAAACCGCAGTCGATGCGACCCATATTAAATTAATTGAAGGAGACCTTGACCAGCAAGTGCAATTATTATCGCTGGTTGGTAAACTACAAGTTGAAGTACAATAAGAAACGATGCAAACGGATTTTAGTAGATGCAAATGGATAATATTTATCTGTCTGAATCTGCTTATATCCGTCTGAATCGATATTAATATGATCGAAATCAGGAATTTAACCAAACGTTTTGATAGAGTTGTTGCGGTAAACGATCTTAACTTAACCATAAATCAAGGAGAAATATTCGGGTTCCTTGGTCCGAATGGTGCCGGGAAAACGACCACGATTAAAATTATGACCGGATTACTTCGTCCTACTTCCGGTATGGTTCGAATCGGTGGATTCGATATTATGCAGGATGCGATTGCCGCGAAACAGATTATCGGGTATGTACCGGAAGATCCGTTTGTCTATGATAAACTTTCCGGCCGGGAATTTCTGATATTTATCGGCGGATTATATTCTCTGGAAGGGAAAGACCTGGAAGCGAAAGTAGCCGCGTTATTGGACTTCTTTGGATTAACTAATAATGCCGACCAGTTGACCGAAAGTTATTCGCATGGGATGAAACAGAAACTGGTGATGTCAGCCGCGTTATTACATGATCCGAAAGTATTGATTATCGATGAACCGGTGGTCGGGTTAGACCCGAAAAGCACTAAGAAATTAAAGGATTTATTGAAATCCCAGGCGAAACAGGGGACCACCATCTTTTTATCGACTCATATCCTCAGTATCGCTGAAGAGTTATGCGACCGGGTAGGGATAATCAATCAAGGGCGATTGATTACCACCGGCAGTATCTCGGAATTAAAACAGGTCGCGAAAGAAGGTTCAGATAGTTCCTTGGAATCGATTTTCCTGAAGTTGACGGAAGAATAGTATTAAATAATCATTGCAAATTTAAAAATGTAAATTTAGCATTGATAATTTTGCAATTTAAAATGCTAAATGCTAAATTTTAAATGATATGAATCATGCTCTCTGGTTATTATCGATACGGCCGAAGATATGGCGGAATTGGATTAAACGGTTTAATATCGAGCATATCGTTTCGATAACTATCATTTTCTGCCTGTTATTCATCTTCTGGTGGGTCGCATTTTTATTCTTTCGATTAATTCTTCATTATTTGATTAATATTCCTCCTATCGGTCCGATCCTAATCAATCGGTTATTATCATTGGTATTCCTGGCACTATTTTTAATGACCGCGTTTAGCGATATTATTACCGCCTTATCGATTATGTATCTCTCGCGGGATTTGGGACTACTCCATCATCATCCGATAAGTTCGCTAAGTATTTTTATCGATAAATTCGTGCAAACGATATTTTATGGGTCGTGGGCGGTAATCTTTTTTGGGATACCGTTATATTTTGCTTATGGGAGCGTGTTTAATGCTGCGTGGTATTTCTATCCGATCGCGATATTGAGTAATGTTCCATTTCTCATTATCTCGGCGGGATTGGCAACGATTGTTACGCTAGTTATCGCCTATATCGTTCCCGCGAACCGGGCAAGAACCATTACCATCTTTTTAATCGGATTATTGTTTTTCTCGGTCGGGTTATATCTCCGGTTTCTCCAAACCGGGAATTTGTTTGGGATTAATCAACCGGCAGTAGATTTAGGGAATTATCTATTCAATCTGCGGCTGAGTTCTACCCCATATCTGCCGAATCAATGGCTTACCCAGATATTTCAACATGCGGCGGAACGAAATTATGGCGACTTGATTTTTTATATTTTACTGCTGTTTACTACTGCGGCGTTCATTATCCAAATCTGCGTCTATCTGGCAAAAAAAGTATATCAAATCGGGTGGATTAAAGCCGGTGAAGCGGTTTCTATCAAAGTGCAAGGGCCGAATTTAAAATCGAGAATTATTTCCGGAATTCTACAACTCTCAACGTATTTACCATTTTCGGCTCCGATTCGCGCGTTGATTATTAAAGATGTCAAAACCTTCTGGCGGGATTTAACCCAATGGGGACAGTTAACCTTATTAGTCGCCTTGATTTTAGTCTATTTTTTCACTACCCGGGATTTTATGTTACGAGGCGGGTTCGGCGGTATCGAATATTTTTATCGGCATTTGATTGGATTGGTTAATATCGGATTAACCGAATTTGTGCTGGGTAATTTAGCAATTCGGTTTGTGTATCCGTTAATCAGTTTGGAAGGAAGAATCATCTGGATTATTCGCACTTCACCTTTGAAAGTCTCAACCTTTTTCTGGGTTAAATATTGGCTGGCTTTATTAACCATGCTGGTTATCGGTCTTGGTTTAACCGGCGTTTCGATTTATATGTTACATCTGGATATTTTCGTTGCCAGTGTTTCGTTAATCTCGGTGGCGATTGTTGCGGTTGGGATAACTTCACTTGCGATGGGCCTGGGAGCTTACTTTCCAACGTTTAATGTAGAGAATCCGATGCAGTTAACGACTGGGGTCGGGGCGGTATTAACCGTTATTCTGAGTATGCTTTATATTGGAATAACGATAGTTTTTGCCGCCTATCCGATGAATATCTATTTCTCTTTTGGTGCGGATTATCATGCGATCCCATTATTCTATCTTATCAAACCGGCATTATATTTAACTGGAGTAACCTTGGTCGCTTCGGTTCTTCCGATAAAAATCGGATTAAGAAAACTGTATCAGAGAACGAAATAAAAAAATGAGTGATTCGTGACGAGATGCGAGGTGCGAGTAAAAGATTTTACACGAGAAGTTTACCACTCGATTCTTAGCACTGGTTCTATCTATCCAATTCTCTCATAACCATCTCGGAGTATTTTATAGAGGAAAATCAAATTGGCAGCCTGCCAAACTGATTTTCTGGTGTTATTTTCATTAAAAGCCAACCCCTAAACCGCTAGTCTTCTGATATTATTAGAGTTAACCGGATATTATCTTCAAAATCATACCGAAATTAAGCTTGGTTTTATGGTTTGCCATCCCGGAGAGGGACCAGAGCGGGTCTGACCCGCTCTGGTCCCCCTCCCAATAAGGAAGATAATAAATGTCAACTCTACATAGAGAAAAAAGAGAGGCGGATCAGATTGTCAGCCTGACAATTTGATTTTTTTATTCTGGTAGGGGTTCAATATCTTGAACCCTTAGGGCTGAAAATATTCAGCCCCTACTCAAGGTATTTCTGCGGCTAGTATTTCGGAATTATCACTTCGAAGAGAGAGAGTTCGACCGGGACTGCCAGCGGATCGACTTTCAAGGCATAAATCTGGGTGCCGGTTAATTGATTGGCTGGTAATACTGCGGTTATCGTATTATTAGTAGTGTCTACTTCACTTGGCCGTTGGGTAACAAGCTGTTCCCATTGTAATAATGATTCATTCCAATGATACATCCGCATCTGATGCTCATACTCGCTTCCACCGGAAACATCGCATAGATATTGATGATATACGGTATCATCACTATCTTTATACTCCATAGTCAATTTGGCAGCCGTAGTAATAGTTCCTTGAGTAACAATTTTTAATACCGCATAGTTTAACCACCCATGTTTCTCGATTAAGGTTGGCTGGCTTAAAATGATAGTTACCCCGGAATATGCAGTAGTATAATCCGTTATGGTAAGTTTATGTTTGGTATATATCCCTATAGTCGCAACGCTAATCGTGCTTTCTCCAGTGAAAAAGAACAAAGTAAATGATTTGCCCGGAGTGAACCCAGCGGTTGCTGCACCGACTGTTGGCAAAGCGACATTAGCATATACAATACTGGTATTCGGTCCGTAAAATGATTTCTTAAAACTACTACTAATAAAATCTAACTTTGCAATCTTAATTGAAACAAGGTTATTTGTAGTGTCTACCGATTGTTTGTTTTCCACCGATTCCGGCAGCATAATCCAGCTAGCGGAAGGAATATCCCATTGATGGATCCGCATCGCGGTTTCCATATATCCTGCTTCCTTTTGGATTTCAGCATCTTTATATTCGATAACTAACGTTGCCGGGGTAGTAGTGCTAAAGGTTAAGTTTGATGGACTAAATGAGACGGCAGATAGCTGACCATGATTATCTCCCGGTAATCCGGCAATAATGGTAGTGGTTTGAGTTAACGAATCTTTGGGAATAATAATCTTATGCTGGGTATAATAATCATTAATCGTATCCTGACTTACTTGGACTGTGGTTGCGGTACCGGCAGTAACATAATATGCTGCTGAACTGAGGGTATAAAGGATATCTTTAATCCCGCTAGGAGTAGCATCTAAACCATCCAGACTCTGAATATGCCCTGCTGGCATAGAAGTAGAAATATCGATCCCTGAAGGCGAACCAGCAGAAGTAGTGTTGCTATTAAAGGTACTAAGGATAGTTAATGTCGGGGAAGAACCGAGTGTGATTACCACTTGGGTATCATTTGCAGAGTTTATTGATACAGTAGCACCAGTACCGAACTTATCTCCTGTTACTGGAAGGTAAAAATCGGTGGTGGTAGCACCAGTTACCTGCATCCGCTTGTCGAATTGAATGTATACCTTATCGCCAGAATCAACCGAAAGATTGCCATTTATATTGCTATAAAAAACTTTATTGAGTATAGGAGGAAAGTTAAATTTAATTATAAAAGCATCATAACCACCATTTTGAGTAGTATCGTATGAATTATAAATCATGGGGAAATCTGAAGAATTGGTCCATCCGGTTATGTAAACATTGTTATTATGATCTAATGCAATCCGATTCCCCCAATCCTCTGTATTACCTCCGATAAAGGTAGAGTATAATAACACTATTCCCAAATTGTTTAAAACAGATATATAAACATCACCAGAACCATGTTGCGAAGTATCATACGCATTTAAAGAAACGGGAAAATTAGGAGAATATGCGCTTCCTGTAATATACGCATTTCCATTATTATCTACTGCAATTCCTTCCCCTCTATCATCGAGATTTCCACCTAAGAATGTCGAATAGACTAAAGAGGAGCCATCCTCATTTAATTTAGCAACGAAAGCATCTATGCCTAGATTATATGAAGTATCAAAAGCATCAATCGTAATTGGAAAGCTAGTCGACGATGAAGTATATCCTGTAATATATGCATTTCCTATATTATCTACTGCGATATCAGTACCCTCTTCATCTTGGCTTCCTCCTAAAAAAGTAGAGTAATCTAATGCCGAACCCAAAGGATTAAATTTACATATAAAAATATCCTTATTTCCACTTCCGTTAAAAATAGTATCGTATGCAGTTAGCGTATAGGGAAAATCTGTAGATTGGGTGAAACCAGTTATTAAAATATTGTTTGATTTATCAATACATATACTATTACTCTGTTCGCTACCGCCACCACCCAAATAAGTTGAAAAAACCAATGATGTACCTGTAGAATTTAATTTACATAAAAAAACATCTGTGTTCCCATTAAAACTTGTATCAAATGTACTAGTTGTTACAGGAAAATCCGATGAATTAGTTATTCCAGTAATATAAATATTATCTATGCTATCCAGCGCAATAGCATATCCCTGATCCGCTAAACTACCTCCTAAATAACTTGAGAAAACCAATCCTGTACCCGTATTATTTAATTTAGTTACAAAAATATCGTAACCCTCATTATAGGTAGTATCATAAGCTCCTATCGTAACCGGGAAATCGCTTGATTGAGTATATCCTATTATACATATGTTACCTGAATTATCAATTTTTATATCTCGGCCCCTATCTTCATTAGTTCCTCCTATGTATGTCGAGAATACCATTGCAGAACCAGTACTATTCAATTTAACCACATAAGTATCGGTAGGATTACCATTATATTGATCATCAAATATCCCTGATGTGGTAGGAAAATCCGTTGATGAGGTATATCCAGTTATGAATACATTACCTATACTATCAACCGCTATATTATTTCCATGTTCATCTCCACTTCCGCCAAGAAAGGTTGAGTAGACCAGTTGGCCTGCGTTAGCGAAGCCAACTAAAGAACTGAATAACGAAAGAACGGAGAAACCGAAAAACAAAAACAGAAAGAAAGAGCGCAAGAATTTAGGAACCATAACGTCTCCTAGTTAAATAGTTAAATGGTTAAATAAAAGCTTTTCTCTATGTGCTCTGCGGTGAATGTTTATTATTCAATTAAAATTGTTACTTAAGATTAAATCGGAATAAGCGAATTTGTCAAGCGAAAATGCATGAAGGATGAGGGATGAAAGAAGAAGGAAGAAAAAGCTAAAATCTATCGCCGCAGATTAACCCAGATAGTTAGGATAAAAGCTGCGAATATCAGCGTAAATCAACGGCTAATACTGTTTTTCTAGGTTTCTTATTTTCGTGGTTTCATGATAAGATTTAACCGCGAATTAAGCTAATTTAGCGAATCAATGATAATAACCAAATATCATCAATTTCTTGGATTTATTAATAAATATCCGTGGTGGAATTATTGGGGACCGGTATGTGGAATCGCTATAGCGATCTTCATCAGTTCATCGATATCGCATCCGCCAACTTCAGGAATCAGGATCCCGGAATTCGATAAATTCCTGCATTCAATAGGGTATGCGGTGTTTGGCTATTTCGCCCGTCGGGCATTTAGCCAAACGAAACGAGATTTATTCGCCAGGTATGCCGGGATATTTGCCATAGTATTCTGTGTGTTTTATGGAATATCAGATGAAATCCATCAGTCGTTCGTTCCACCGCGAGAAACCGACCCGATAGATTTATTAGCTGATACCATTGGAGCAACTGTTGGACAAGCGATTCATTACATTAAGCAAACCCGAAATAAAAAACAAATGCTAACCGCAAAGAACGCTGAGTAATAACGCAAAGTGCGCTAAGAATGAATAAAACACGAGTTTTAATTCAAATTCTAATATACATCTTATTAGTGGTAACTCCGCTCATATTAGTTCCCGCCATATATTATACTGCGGTGAATGCGAAAGTCTTCTTTTCGCAATTCATGATGGTAATTATTATCGTTGTATGGCTATTAATGCTGCTATGGCAGCGGAATTTCGAATTCATTAAATCGCCGTTTACTATCCCATTACTACTGTTTGCCGGTTGGATAATGTTCCGCAATATCTTTAGTCCAATTCCAATGCTCTCTTGGAAAGAAACCGAGTTATTCCTGCTCTGGATAGGTTTATATTTTGTCGCCATCAATATATTCCGCGACCAGAAATCAATGCAAATCGCGCTCTGGTGCATGATCGGTACCGGAACAATCGTTGCTATATATGGGATCATCCAATATTTCGGCTATGACCCGATGCCCTGGGCTGGTCGAACTGCTCCAAAAGGAAAAGATATCGTTATTTCGACTTTCGGAAACGCAAATTATGTTGCCGAATATCTACAGCCGGTTCTATTGGTAACAATCGCTTGGTTTATTGTCACTACTACTAGGTTTGGGATGAAGTTAATCGCAAGTATCGTTGCGTTAATCATTTTAATTTGTATTATAGTTAGCGGAGCAAGAGAGGCTTGGGTAGGATTACCAATGGTGGCGCTTATTGGCTGGCTGGTGTTAAGGAAAAGTACCAAAGATAAAGATTCCCCCGAAGTTGCAGTCAAGGTACCAAGTACCCAAAAAATAACACAAACCAAATCACTTCTGATATGGATGGTAATAATATTAGTTATCTTAGTTATAGCCGTAGGAATTGTTCATCACTATTCATCCCGGAGTGCTGGATGGCTGAAAAATCAGGTATATTCTTTGTCGGATGTGCATCAATTCCAGGAACGGTTTTTAATCTGGCAGATAGCGATTCAAATGATTCATGAACATCCAATCTGGGGTTTCGGAGCTGGTGGTTTTCGAATAAACTTTATGGACCATCTAGTCCAGTTTATGTCGAAAGAAAAAAACCAAATATATATTCCAACTGTTAATGGCTGGCAAGGGAGTAATGCTAGTCAAAGCCATAATGATTATTTGCAATTAACCGTTGATTTTGGATTGATCGGCATTGCATTCTATTTTTGGTTTATTGCTACACTATTTTGGTTTGGTATCCGGGCAATTCGAATCGCTACTGATACCAGACGGAAACTCCAATGTATCGGCCTATTCCTGGCCTTGGTAGCGATTCTCATCGATTCAATGGTAAATTTTCCTTTAATGCTTCCGGCAAATGGATTACCGTTCTGGATATTGTTAGCGTTATTCAATAATACTATACAGAATGACCCGCAAAATAAGAGGGATAAAAAACCAAACAAAATCATTCATCTTCCTGCAAGAATAATTGGTAGTGTTATGATAATAATGTTAGGCGCGGTTTTATTATCTTCAATATATCATAATGTTCAAGCGAGCATTTTATTGAAGAAAGGGCGAAAAGCGGTGGTATTTAGGCAGGTTAACCCGGCACAGGAGCTCTTGTGTAAATCCATAAAATTGGATCCATTTGAAAATGAAACCCGATTTGCTTTAGGAATTCTCTATCAAAATATCGGACAATATAATCTTGCAATCGAGCAATATTCGCAAGCGTATGGATATGATTATCGGAAACATGTGAATTTAGGAGAGGTCTATGAGCAGATGCAAAAATATCCGGCAGCAGCAGCAGAGTTCGAGAAAGCAATAGCGGTATATCCCGACGATCCGGAATCATGGCAACGATTAGGAAATATTTATAGTCGGTATCTCAATCAACCGAATAAAGCGATACAATGCTATGAACAATATTTGAGTTTAGTTCCACAGCCGAATGAGGCGTTGACGATAGTAAATGAAATAAAACAACTGAAAAAAAAGTAAGGGAAGAACCGAAGAACGAAAAAACGAAAGAACCGTTTTGTCCATTGGTTCTTCGGTTGGTTTTAAGTTATTTATGTTTCGCCCATCGTGGATGGGTTATTCCATATTGTTCAATACGGTAATTCATTGCCCGACGAGATAATCCCAAAAGCTTTGCTGCATCTTTCTGAATCCAATGGGTCATTTCCAATGCCTGCATAATCAGTTGTTTTTCAACATCTTTTAGCGAAATCCCTTCCGGTGGAATGCGAAATTGTGCCAAGGCTTTAGCACTATCGATAGTAGTGCCACCAAGTAGACATAACGAGTTCCCCGGGATGACACTCTCATCAGCTAATAAAACGGTTCGTTCAACCGTATTTTCCAGCTCGCGAACATTTCCCGGCCAGGAATAATTCCGCAACATTGATTCTGCTTCCGATGAGAATCCGGTAATATGTTTTCCATATTGCCGAGCGTATTTTTGTAGGAAATGATTGGCGAGCAGAATAACATCATCTTTCCGGTCACGTAATGGTGGGATAGTAACACTAAAAACATTTAACCGATAAAACAAATCCTGCCGGAATTTATTGGTTTCAATAGCAGCAGTCAAATCCTGATTAGTGGCAGCAATAAGCCGAACATCGACTTTAATAGTTTTGGTTCCTCCAACCCGTTCGAATTCCTGCTCCTGTAAAACCCGTAGTATTTTAGCTTGAGTGAACAAACTCATATCCCCGATTTCATCGAGAAACAGAGTGCCTAAATGAGCCTGCTCAAATCGTCCCATTCGTTGCTTGTGTGCACCAGTGAACGACCCTTTTTCATGCCCGAATAATTCACTTTCCAATAAAGTTTCCGGTAATGCTGCGCAGTTTACTTTTACGAAAGGTCGTGTTGCCCGATTGCTATTATAATGCACTGCACCTGCCAGGAGTTCTTTACCGGTACCAGTTTCACCAAGAAGGAGAATCGTTGCATCGGTTTTGGTAACTTTTTTCAGCGATTCCACAACACCTTTAATCGGCTTGCTCTGACCAACAATATCCTGAAAACTATACACCAGTTTTCGTTCATGCCGGAGATAAGCGAGTTCTTTAGCCGCAGTTTTTTGTTTTAATACCGACTGGACTTTACTGATTAATTCCCGGGGACTAAACGGTTTTTTTAGATAATCTGCGGCACCATTTACCATTAATCGAGCGGTTTCTTCTCTCCCACTAGAACTGGCAATAAGAATCACCGCGATACTCGCATCGGTTTCTTGCATGGATTTCATAACCTGTAAACCACCAGCTTGAGGAATATCAAGTTCGGTGAGGATAATATCAAAATGCAGCCGTTGTCCTTCGGCAATAGCCGATTCTGCGGTTGATGCCTCAACCACCGTATATCCTTCATTTTTCAAGACACGCGCCATATTCCCGCGAAACTCAGGATCAGCATCAACAATTAATACTTGGTACATTTTAGATACTCAATTCGAATCTTAATGCTCCTAGATACGAGTGAATAGTATATTCTAACTCGCATCAACAGACGTTAAGATCCAGATTTTTATAATAAACCAGGAATCGCAATATCCTGTTTGATAATCTGACCAGGTAATGTTATTTGATTCGGCCAGATTTTTCTACCGGGATAAATAGCAGTATGAATACCGGTATGTACTTTATCACCGATAATCGCACCGAATTTAGTTCTTCCGGTATCAATCAGCTTACATTTTACCACGGACTTAACCGTTTGTGCATCATGCCGCCAATTAGCCGTGACTGTTCCGGCAGCAATATTAACATATTCGCCGAGTACCGAATCTCCGATATAACTCAAATGATTCATATAGGTATTGCGCATAATCACCGAATTCTTGATTTCAACACCATGGCCAGCCCGGCAGTTGTCACCGATAGCAGTAATTCCACGGATATAGCAATTCGGACCAATCGTACAATTTTTACCGATGATAATCGGTCCTTCCAAATAGGTTCCATTTTTAATCAGAGTTCCTTCTCCAACAGCAATCGCTCCTTTGATGGTTACCCGGTCTTCAATCGTTCCTTGGATATTGGTTTTAAGGTTAGCGAGGAGATATTCATTAGCATTCAACAGTTCCCAGGGATAACCAATCGGTAGCCAATAATCTTGTACCAATTCACAAATTACTTGATCCTGTTCTGCAAGTAGATTTAATGCATCGGTAACTTCATATTCACCCCGATCAGTTTTCTGAATCTTATGCAGTAACTGGAACACTTTCTTATCAAAAACATAGAAACCAGTGTTGGCGATTTTCGAAGGCGGATTTTTCGACTTTTCAACTACCTTTACTAAACGTTGTTTATCCAGCGCAAAAATCCCATATTTCTCCGGATTATCGACCTCTTTACCCAAAACCGCATAATCATGCGATATACATCGGTCCATATCTTTTCTAGAGAATAAATCATCGCCATTAGTTAAAATAAATCGGTCTTTAATATAAGGTTCTGCTTGTAACGCGGCATGGCCGGTACCGAGTTGCTCTTTTTGTTCGATATAGCGTAATCGTAATCCTTGATATGAATTTCCAAACTGCGATTGAATCATATCTTTCCGATATCCAACAATCAAGATAACTTCTTCTGCAAGGCCAATAAACTGATCAAGAGTATGTTCTAAAATCGGTTTATTAGCTATCGGTAATAACGGTTTCGGTTTGGTTAATGTGAGAGGATAGGTCCGGGTAGATTTACCTGCAGCCATAATTACTACTTGTGCAACTGATTTCATAGAGTAAGTCGCTCCATAATAAAACGAATAGTCGATAGATTAGGGAAAAAACCGAACAAACGAATTTTAGTTATGCCCATGAAAGAAAAGGTATTTTGGTTCTATCAAGCGTGAATTAACGACTACTCGTTACTAAATTTATCGAGATAATCTTGTTTAAATGACGATTTAAATGATATTATGTTCAGAAAAGCAAGGTTCTGTCAACTATAAATTTATATTGTGGGATAAAAAAGATAAAATGCAATGTGTGGTTAATGGTCAAAAAATCGAAGTCGCTATCTCTTCTGGACAGACTTTATTATCGGTTTTACGGGATGAATTAGGATTAACCGGTGCAAAGAATGGATGTGGGATAGGAATTTGCGGAGCGTGTACCGTAATCATGAATAAAAATGCAGTTCGTTCTTGTATCATTCCGGCTTATCATGCTGAAGGAAAAGAAATTATTACGATTGAAGGATTAGGAACCTCGGACCATCTGCATCTGATACAACAGGCAATCATCAAACATAATGCTGTCCAATGCGGTTATTGTACTCCTGGAATGATTCTTCAGGCGAAATCATTTCTGGATAAGAATCCGAATCCAACTAGAGAACAAATTCAGCAAGCGTTATCTGGAAACCTCTGTCGATGTACCGGTTATCAGCAGATGATCGATGCCATTATGGAAGCTGCACAGTTACTCCATAATCCTCAATTAGTCACCATTCAAAATAGCCAAACTGAAACAGGGAGTCAGTATATTGGTCAATCTATCCCGCGAGTAGATATTTTGGAAAAAGTTATCGGGAAAACGAAATATACCGCTGATTTAACCGTTCGAGACCTGCAACAGGTAGGTATGAAATCCGACCGGATGCTGCATGCGAAAATAGCTAGAAGTATCCATAGTCATGCCCGGCTTTTAAATATTGATATATCCCAGATGAAACAAATCAAAGGAGTGGTTACGGTTTTAACTGCTGCAGATATTCCGGGAAATAAATTATATGGAAAAGCGGTTGCAGACCAACCGGTATTAGCCTTTGATAGAATTCGGTATTATGGTGAACCAATTGCTTTAGTTGTTGCTGAATCGGAAGCAATAGCTGAAAAAGCGCTAGCAGCCATTCAGGTAGAATACGATGTATTACCCGGAATATTTGATCCGTATACTGCGATGAATGCTTCTGCCAACGGGATAATGCATACCGAGGATATCTATAGTTCACTATTACCGCATAGTAAAGAAGTAGCAACTAAAAATATCCTCTATCATTTCCCGATTCGGAAAGGTGATATTGCTACAGGATTTGCTCTTGCCGACCATATTATTGAACGAACATATACGACTTCTTGGGTAGAACATGCTTGTATGGAAACGGAAGTGACGATCGCTTATTATGATCAGCAGGATAAACTGACTATAGCCGCACCGTCACATAACGTGTATTTCGACCGGCGTGAAATCGCCCGGGTCTTGGGTATAAATAAGGACCAACTCCGGGTAATTAAATTACCGATGGGAGCAAGTTTCGGTAAACGGGAAGATATTTATGGACAAATCCTAGCTGCTTTCGCAACGTATCATACCAAACTTCCGGTAAAACTCGTATTTTCTCGAAAAGAGACCTTTGCCGTAACCACCAAACGGCATCCGATGATTATGCGATATAAAACCGGGATTACTAAAACCGAAAAACTTGTTGCACAAGAAATAGAAATAATCGCTGATACCGGAGCTTATGCTTCCTGGGCACCAAATATTATTCGGAAAGCAGCGGTTCATGCTTCAGGTCCTTATGAAATTCCGCATGTCAAGGTAGATGCGTATGCGGTATATACCAATAACATTCCTGCAGGTGCGATGCGTGGTTTCGGAGCGACCCAAGTTGCGTTCGCGTATGAGTCGAATATTGATGAAGTAGCGAAAGAAATTGGCATTGATGCGATAGACCTTCGGCGTAAAAATATCTTTAAAAATGGGGCAATGACCACTACCAACCAAAAGCTTAATTTGAGTTTCGAGCCAATAATTACTTTAGAAACAGCATTGGAAATATTAAAAACAAATCCGAAATCCAAAATCCGAAATCTAAAATTAAAAAAGCATGGATGGGGTATAGCAACAACCTTCTATGGTATAGGATATGGCTATGGGATTCCAGATATCGGGACTGCGATAATTGAAATATTCCCCAATGGGAAAGCGCAGATTGCCACTTCTGCAATCGATTATGGACAAGGATTAGCTACCATTTTCTGCCAAATCGGAGCAGCCTGTCTAGGTCTCAAATTATCCGATGTCACCATTATGACCGGAGATACAGAATTGACTCCGGATAGCGGATCAACGGTAGCCACCCGCCAGACATATGTTACCGGCAATGCGGTAAAACTTGCAGCAGAGAAATTAAAAGATGAGATGATCCAATTTATTATAACCGTATTCCAAGTGTCGGCCGAGAATATCATACTTGATAATAGTATGATTATAATCGATGGGAAAAACGCGATACCAATATCAGAAATAATCCAGCAGATGATTGATGCTGGCAGACCTACTAAAAAACAAGCGCGGTTTAAACCATATACCCAACGATTAGACTCGCAAACCGGGCAAGGAGATGCTTATTCTCCTTATACCTTCGGTACTCAACTTGCAGAAGTTGAAGTAGATTTGCAGACTGGTGAGGTTAAAGTACTCCGCATCATCGCCGCTCATAATGTTGGGAAGATGTTACATCCGGAAAATGTTTTTGGTCAAATCTATGGTGGGATATCAATGGGATTAGGAATGGCGTTAACCGAGCGATTCGAAATTCACCAGGGTAAACCAACGACTACTAATTTCCATCAATATCGGATACCCCAATCAACCGATATGCCGGAACTGATACCAGTAATATTGGAATATCCCGATTCAGAAGGTCCATTCGGAGCTGTGGGGATAGGTGAGCCGGCAACGATACCAACTGCTCCCGCGATTATTAATGCTATTGCCAACGCTACCGGAATCCGGGTCTATGATTTACCGGCAACTCCTACCAAAATCAAACTTGCTATAGAACGAAATCAATCCAAAAAGTAGGTATAGAGCGCTTTTAAGACAGAATTGTGAAACAACTTCTTATAATCGATTCCAGAGTTTGCGCGCGAGTTTATTGGCTTTAGCCAGAACGGTTTCTTCATCTATCGAAACCAATCTACCGGCATCAAGTATTTTTTTACCGTTAATAAATACTGTATCTATTTTCGTCGGTAGCATTCCATAGATGAGATGCGATGCGATATTATCAGAATTAAGTGGAGTATGTGGATGATAGTCGATGATAATAAGGTCTGCTGCGCTTCCAGGAACAATTATTCCTAAAGGCTGTGCAAAGAATCGGGACGCGATGTTCCGGTTATTTTCGATAGCTAATTGTATCGCTTGATTCGGTAGAAATGCTATCGGATTTTTATGTGCTAATTTATGGATAAAACTTGCGGTGCGCAATTCAGTAAATAGATCATTACCCAAACCATCGGTTCCTAATCCAACTAATAATCTCTTTTTCAGCATCGCCGGTATCGGAGCAATTCCGACTGCATTATTCATATTTGAACCAGGATTATGCACCAAGATAGTATCATATTCCTTAAGTCGTTCTATATCAGATTGAGTGATATGGACCCCATGAGCTGCAATAGTTTTTTTACCTAAAATACCAAACTTCGCTAGTCGTTCAACTACGGTTTTACCATATTTCTTTTGTGCATGCTGTTGGTCAGCTTTATCTTCAGCAACATGGATATGAAATCCGGAATGGAGTTCGGTTCCCAATTCCGCTGCTTGTTGTAAGGTGGTATTGTTTATAGTAAAAGAAGCATGCAACCCAAATGTTCCGGTCAAGAGCGAAGTGGCGGAAGATGAATTCACCTGATTAATCCACCGGAGATTCTCTTGTATCGCTTGTTGCGTTTTCTTTTGTCCATCGCGATTAGAGACTTCATAACATAGATTGGCGCGTAATCCCAATTCGGATAAGGCAGCAGCGATCGCATCGAGACTTTTAGGGATAGCCGCCGGGCTGGAGTGATGGTCGAAAATCGTTGTGGTTCCCGATTTAATAATCTGGATTCCAACAACCAATGCGCTATAATAAACATCTTCTAGGGTTAAAACCCGGTCAAGTTTCCACCAAATATTGTCCAGGATACGCAAAAAGTTTTCTGTTGACCCGGAAATTGGCATACCGCAAGCGAAAGCGCTATAAAGGTGCGTATGCGCATTAATCATTCCGGGAAGGACTAATTTATTATCGAGTGGATATTGTTTTGCCTGTGGATATTTGCGACATAATACTTCGGAAGAACCAATGTCAGTAATCGTTGCTTTATTGATGGCAATAGCGCCGTTGTTGATGACCTGGTTGGTAAGATTAAATGTGACTATAGTGCCATTGGTTAAAAGAAACATAGAATAAAACCAAAGGTTAAGGTATCGGATTTATGGGTTAAGATTGGTCGCTGGTTTCCTGATTTGGTCGATTTTTATTCTCGCTAAACGCTGCCAGGTCGAGTCAGTGACGGTGTCGACTATTTTTTGATAATAAGTTATTGCTACCGTAGGCTGGTAATAGGTTTCCTCATAGGTTTTACCAAGTTGAAATAAGGCGAATGGTCGATAGGGACTATCGGGATATTGGTCAACGATTTTTTGCCAAGCATTTATAGCGTAAGTAGTATCATGCATTAATAAGGAAACATTTGCTACCATCGCGAGACTATCATCAATAAATGGTCCTTTAACATTATAAAAATCATCGGTACCAGTAGGATACTGGCGAATAATTAATTCCCATTTCTTTTTTGCTTCTGGGTAATGAGTTAATTTCGCTTCTCCTCGAGCTGACCAAAATAATGCATCATCTGCTAATTGATCTTTTGGGTACCGTGCAGAAACCAAATCATATTCAAGAATCGCATGGTGCCAATCATTAAGTGATTCCCATTGTGCAGCAATAAGCATCATAACTTCTACAGATTGTGGATATTTCGGGAATCGGTTGAGTAGTTGTTCCCAGTGTTGAATAGCCAACTGTGCATCATGGGCTGGATTCGCCGTATCGGCATGGATGGTTCCAATAAGATAGAGTGTATCTGCTACTTTAGCGGTTAGGGGGTATTGGGCAATAAGTTTAACTGATTCATTCAATGCATCTTGATACAAATGATTTTGATAATAACTGGAAGCAAGATCAAAAGATTGTCTTGCTTTTTCTTCTGCATAGTAATCGATTTGAGGAACTATCGGTTTTGCTACACTGGTTACCGGTAGTAAAATCGAGAGAGAGAACATACTCAATAGGAATAAAAAAATATAAAATGTCTTGATTTTCATAGCTCACTATTTAAGTTGTTTCAATTTTTCCTGGGTTTGGTAGGCAAAAATACTATTCGGGTATTCCCGGGTCAATTCAAGAAGCGCCTGATATTCTTGTCTGGCGAAATCGGACCGAGCGGTTTTTTGATATAATTCAGCTAGATCGCGATGTGTCAACTGAGCCTGGAAACTATCCGGATATTTTTCGGTCACTCGAGCATATGCCAGTATCATTTGCTGTTTCTGCTGTTGCATTAATTCTTCTTGTAAAGCGGCTTCTGCATAGAGTTGAACCGGCAGCCGAGGATTGTTGGTTTCATATTGCGCTCGCAGATAATCATCGGTTTTTTCGAGATAAGACTGGTTTATTCGTTCGTAATGTGCTGCTTGGATTTGTGCAATATAATATGCGGCATACGGGGCGTAAATCGATTGCGAATAATTTTGGACTACGCGTTCATAAAATGCCAGCGCATCATATTCATTTTTCTCTTGTTGGAATTTCCGGGCGATATTAAACGGAATTATTGCCGGATCTGAATCTACTGTCGGGATAAACTCACCGGTTTCATATACATATTGTCGAGCTTGTTTTGCGGAATTTAATATAGAACTATTTGGGTAAGATTGAATCAAAATAGTAAACTGTATTACCGCTAATTCATATTTCTTAGCATAATAAGCACACCATCCCAGCCGATATCGAGCGAGATCAGCATTCCGGTACTGGGAGTCGATAGAAAGAAGTTGGAGATATTCACTTTCAGCTGCCGAATATTGCTGGTTCTTGAATAATCCTTCTGCATATTGGAAAATACCATCAATACCCTGAATTTCTTCAGCTGATAGTGCTAGAGAATTAAAAAATAAAATACCGATTACAATTAGACAACTCGACCACCGAAAATTAAAATGCTCAGAATCCATGTTGGGTTCAGTTACCAATAAGGCAAGAAACTACTTTCAGAATAAATAACAAAAGGTGATCCTGTTATGCAACTTATTTCAGGATCACCTTTTAAAATTAAGCTATATAAAACAAATAACTACGGTCCACGACGCCATAGATCCCCAGAACTGGTTGTTCCGTTGGTCGGATCATAGGTTTTTCCACTAGTTGCTAATGGATTAGCATTATCACACTGCATGAAATCCGGTGAGCCCATGCCATAACTATCAATCCAGCATGATTCTTCACGAAGATCACCTGCGCCAGTTCCTGCGCCAGTATTACCATCGACTACGTCTGGTCCATAACTTGTGACAATCCAGCCAGATGCCGGCCAAATTCCACTGTAGTTACGATCAGTACCGATAGCTCCTGCAACAGCACTACCTGCACCGCCACTATATCCTGGACCTCCACCATATTCATAATACCCTCTACCATTCTTTTTAAATGGGTCTCGTGGAACTGAAGTGATATAAGATATTGGTGTGGTTAATCCGTAAGGAACTAGACCACCATCTTCACCTGCACCATAACCTGGTGTACCATCACGGGATTCTGGTGGATAGAATTCACCTCGTCCTGGTGATGGATATACGTTGGCATCAATGAAATATGCTTCCAATCCGGTGGCTAACATGTTCTGTTCGCCTTTAGCCCGTGAAACTTTCGATCGAGTCTGTGCCGCTAAAAAGTTCGGAATTGCGATAGCTGCTAAGATTGCAATAATAGCGACGACGATTAATAACTCGATCAGTGTAAATCCTTTGTGTCCCCTCATTCAATTATCCCTCCTTTCTATTGAAAATTTACCTATAGCCGAGTCGAAATTTTTTCCCTCGCTAATAGTCTAGACCATTTTCCGTAAAATGTCATCTAAATTCGTAAAAAAAAAGAATTTATTAAAAAAACCCGGAAAAATGTCTACATATTAATTAAGCAATATACCAGAGAAATGACCCCCTTGTCAAGTTTTTTTTGCCTATTTACCCAAATTTTCATCGATCTTGTCTTCTATTTCCTTATCCTCAACATGGGCGACAGATTCATATACCGGTTCAGCGGGTGTTTCAGCTGCTTTTGGGAATACCAGACGAAGCAGGAGCGGGGTTACCATAGTGGTTACCAGAACCATGATTACCATCACTGAAAAAGTATCTTGCGATATTACCTGATGTGCTAATCCATATCCGGCAACAATCAACCCGACTTCGCCCCGGGAGATCATTCCTACTCCAACCCGGAGCGATTCCCGATTATTAAATCCGGATAACCGGGCACCCAGCCCGCATCCGATGATTTTGGTTAAAATCGCTATCGCGATGATAATCAAAAGAAACCCGAGTTCATTTCCTAATTCCCGGCCATTGGCTTTCAGACCAATACTGATGAAAAATATCGGGACAAACATCGAATAGGTTATCGGATGAATCCCCTGGTCGATTTGCTTTTTAAATTTCGTTTGGGCGAATAGTACTCCGGCAATATACGATCCGGTAATCGCCGCTACTTTCCCGAAATATTCCGCTGCCCAGGCATAGAAAAATGCGACCACGACAACAAATGCCATCAGCGCTTGGCTAGCCGGGATTTTAACCACTTTTTCGGTCAGTTTTCCTAAGAATTTATGGCCCAAATATATCGAAATAACGAAGAATAGAGTCATCTTGACGGTAATCCAAAAAATACTTTCCTGTTCAGCTGAGGCGGCTATTCCGTTAGTGGCTTGGACTCCAGCGAAAGCTACCACTAATGATAGCACGATAATTCCCATAACATCGTCAATCACCGCGGCGCCGAGGATAGTCGATCCTTCTTTCGATTTCAGAGCTTTAAGTTCCATCAAAGTTTGGGCTGAAATGCTGACGCTGGTTGCGGTTAATATTGCACCGATAAACCAGCCGGTCGACCAGCTATAATTATTATAAAAATGACAGATTAATAACGCGCTTATTAACGGTAAAATAACCCCGCCAAACGCTGCCCAAAACGCTACTTTGCCAACTCGTTTCATTTCAACTAAATCGGTTTCCATACCGGCAACAAACATCAGCAGGATAACCCCGATTTCAGCTAAATCAGAGACAATCTCCATTAATTGTTTGGGTTCGGTAAATCCTAACCAGGGAATAATTTGCCGAAGTTCCAGGATATTCAATACTGTTGGTCCTAATATCAATCCAGCAAGGATTTCTCCGAATACTGCCGGTTGCCCGAATCGGGTTGATAACGCGCCAGCAAGTTTCGCAATAACGATGATAATTGAAATCAGCAGTATTAATTGTAATAGATGACTCATATCTATCTCAATCAGATTGGCAGATTGCAAATCTGATTTAACTCTGATTTTAAATGAGTTAAGCAAGTTCCCTATTAGGGAATCTGCTCAATATTATTCCTATAAATAAGTGTTAAAAATGGTATAAAATAATCTAATTTTCTATTTCTTAGGATTATGCCCGTTAAATATTTCTATCCGGTTTAATGCCCGTTCTAAACAAGCTTCTGCATGAGTGAACTCGACCGAATCCCGGGTACTTTGAGTTAGGATTTCCCGAGCCCGGGTTTCGGCTTGTTGCGCCCGCATAAGATCAATATCTTCAGCTTTTTCTATCGCATCAGCGAGAATAGTCGCTTTATTTCCGGCTACTTCCAGGAACCCGCCGCTAATCGCAAAAAAGGTTTCCGAATCGGTAGTATCTTTAATGGTCAACTTACCGGGAACCAGGCTGGTTAAGATCGGGGTATGATGCGCTAATATCCCTAAATACCCTTCGCTACCAGGGGCGATTAACGACCGGATTTGCTGTTCTATGATCTTTTTTTCCGGGGTAACGATAGTTAATAAGTACGATTCCATATATACAATTGAAAATAATAGAGTTAATCTGTTTTATCAACCTTTTTTACTATTGAAGTGACAGTGGAGAGATACCAGAGCGGCTTCGACCCGCTCTGGTATCTCTCTGCTATCGAACTGAGATAATATGGTATTTAATTTACTGGTTAAACGGTGGCGGCTTCTTTCATTTTTTCGGCTTTATCGATAACATCTTCGATGCCGCCGGCTAATAAAAACGCCTGTTCCGGAACCGAATCCAGTTCGCCGTCGATAATTCGTTTGAATCCTTTAATGGTATCCTCAAGTTTAACATATCTCCCTTTAGTTCCGGTAAAAGTTTCAGCTACCGAAAATGGCTGGGATAAGAATTTCTGGATTCGGCGGGCCCGGTATACCGTAATTTTATCTTCTTCCGATAACTCATCCATACCCAGAATCGCGATAATATCCTGTAAATCCTTGTATCGCTGGAGTATTTTCTGTACATTTCGGGCAACCATATAATGTTCATTGCCAACAATCTTCGGGTCAAGTATCCGGGAAGTCGAATCCAAGGGGTCAACTGCAGGATATATCCCTAATTCGACTATCTGCCGGGACAAAACCGTAGTTGCATCCAAGTGGGAGAAAGTGGTCGCCGGTGCCGGGTCGGTTAAATCGTCTGCCGGAACGTAAATACATTGAACTGAAGTGATTGAACCCCGTTTAGTAGAAGTAATCCGTTCCTGTAACTCGCCCATTTCGGTGCCTAACGTCGGCTGATATCCGACTGCAGACGGCATCCGGCCGAGTAACGCGGAAACTTCCGATCCTGCCTGAACGAACCGGAAGATATTGTCAATAAACAGTAAAACGTCCTGATTTAGGTCATCTCGGAAATATTCCGCCATAGTTAATGCCGATAATGCTATCCGTAATCGGGAGCCTGGCGGCTCGTTCATCTGCCCATAAACCAACGCGGTTTTATTAATAACTCCGGATTCTTTCATATCCAGCCAAAGCCCGTTACCTTCCCGGGTTCGTTCTCCTACTCCGGCAACAACCGAGAATCCACCATGCTGGACCGCGATATTATGGATCAGCTCCTGCATAATCACCGTTTTACCAACGCCAGCGCCCCCAAACAGCCCGATCTTACCTCCTTTAGGGTAAGGAGCTAATAAATCAATAACTTTGATTCCTGTCTCAAATAATGAAGCCACAGGTACCTGGTCTTCTAACGATGGCGCTGCCCGATGGATCGGATACCGTTGTTCCGGTTTAGGTACCGGCCCTAATTCATCGATAGTATCACCTAATAGATTAAAAATCCGGCCTAAAGTTTGTTCTCCAACCGGTACGGTAATCGGCGACCCGGAATCTTCAGCCGGCATTCCCCGAACCAGCCCGTCGGATGAGGCTAATGCGATACAGCGAACGATATTATTTCCCCGATGCTGGGCTACCTCAACCACCAGGGTCCGATTCTGGTCTGGAACATTGATTCTAATAGCATTAAGTATCTGTGGCAGATGCTCTTGCGGGAACTCGATGTCTACTGTAGGTCCAATTACTTGGACAATCCTACCGATATTTGCCATGATATACTATACTCCTTTATAAAATTAATAACGAAATTCAGTAATAATACCCGTTAAATAGGTTAAATGAGTTAAATAAGTTACATTAGTTAAAATCGGTTACGGATCAGATTGTCAATCTGCCAAACTGATTTTCAAGATACTCTATCTGCCAGCTAACTTTAATAGTATCAACCTATTTTGGTACTTAGTCATTGATACTTGGCATTTTGACTTTAACCGTTAAGCGCTTCAGCGCCGGAGACAATTTCGGTTATTTCTTTAGTAATACTCGCTTGACGTAATTTATTGCGTAATAAGGTTAATTGGTCGATCATTTCATCAGCATTATCAGTCGCATTCTGCATTGCGATCATCCGGGCACTCTGTTCCGAAGTCAGCGCTGACGCTAATGCGATATATACCCGGATAGTGACATATTGCGGTAATAAAATGTTTAAAAGCTGGTCTGCATCCGGCTCATAGAGATAATCGAATCCTTTGGTAGCTATAATAGGATTTGATTTATCAATCCCCTTTTCGGGTGCTATAAATTGCGCCCCTACTTCAGAGGCATCAATATTTAATAATTTAGATATCGTAGGTTGATAAGTCATTCCCGAAATAAACCGGGTATATCCGAGATATATTTCATCCACCTGATTCTTTGAAAATATAGAGGTTAGATATAATGCTATCTCTTGCGCAAACCGGAACTCTAATTTAGCACTGAAATCCTGCCAATGGGCTAGAATCTCAAACGATTTTTGCCGCTGGAAATAGTGTACCCCCCGTTTTCCGATAAGAACCAGCTTAATATTCGGTGCGGATTGTTGTGCGAGAAAATGTTCTATCGTTCGAATAATATTCGCATTATACGCCCCGCACATCCCTTTATCCGCAGTAATAATTGCAACGGCGATATTTTTCACCGGCCGTTTTTCGAATAACGGATGGATTGCCTGGTCAGTTCCCATACCGCCAGTCAGCCGAACCACCATCTCATCCAGTTTCTGGGCATAAGGTCTGGCAGCGAATAACCGCTGTTGGGCGCGTTTCAATTTCGATGCGGCAACCATTTCCATCGCCCGGGTTATCTGCTGAGTACTCTGGACGCTACGGATCCGGCGCCGGATTTGTCTCAATGAAGCCATACTTTAAAAACTCAATTTAAAATGTTAATTTAGCATTGCAAATTTTAAATTTATTATTATCGATAAATACGCGCTGTTTAAGCTTTGAAAGATAGTTTAAAACGCTTTATTGCGTCGTCAAGTTTCTTGATTATTGTATCCGATAAATCTTTAGTCTGTTCAATTTGATGCCCGATATCAGGATAATCTTTATCAATGAATGCAAAGAAATCTTTTTCAAACTGGTTTAGCGCTTCAACCGGTAAATCGTCGAGATATCCTTTCGATGCGGCATAAATAATCATCACCTGTTTACTTACCGGCATCGGTTCATATTGCCCCTGTTTCAGAATTTCGACCATTCGTTCTCCGCGATTTAACTGAGCCAGAGTCGCTTTATCCAAATCGGAGCCGAACTGGGCGAATGCCGCTAATTCCCGATATTGGGCTAATTCTATCCGGAGCAGCCCGGCAACCTTTTTCATTGCTTTAACCTGGGCAGAACCGCCAACCCGAGATACCGATAATCCGACATTAATCGCCGGCCGGACTCCGGCATAAAACAAATCGGTTTCCAGATATATCTGGCCATCGGTAATCGAGATAACATTGGTTGGAATATAAGCCGAAATATCGCCCGCTTGCGTTTCGATAATCGGTAATGCGGTTAAAGAACCGCCTTTCATTTCATCATTCAGCTTCGCAGCCCGTTCTAGTAATCGGGAATGGAGATAGAATACATCGCCAGGGAAGGCTTCCCGTCCCGGCGGGCGGCGGAGTAATAACGATAATTGCCGATACGCCTGGGCATGTTTCGATAAATCATCGTAGATAACCAAAGCATGTTTACCGTTATAGAGGAATTCTTCACCCATCGCGCAACCGGTATATGGTGCGATATATTGCAACGAGGCGGGGTCATCCGCATCCGCGGAAACGATTATGGTATGGTCTATTGCCCCATGTTTGGTTAAGGTTTCGACTACCGCCGCGACACTAGACGCTTTCTGGCCGATAGCCACATAGATACAATAGATATCGCTATTTTTCTGGTTAATAATCGTATCAATCGCAATGGCGGTCTTGCCAATCTGGCGGTCGCCGATAATCAGTTCCCGTTGTCCGCGCCCGATCGGAATCATAGAATCGATCGCTTTCAATCCGGTTTGCACTGGCTCTTTTACCGGTTGGCGTTGAACCACATTCGGTGCGTTACTTTCTATATCCCGGAATTTGGTCGCGGCAATCGCTCCTTTTCCATCAATCGGCTGACCAAGCGCGTTGACTACCCGACCGAGTAATGCTTCTCCTACCGGAACCGAAGTAATGCGGCCGGTACGTTTAACCAAATCCCCTTCTTTAATCTCGCGGTCGGAACCGAAGAGCACTACTCCGACATTATCCTCTTCCAGGTTCAAAACCATCCCCATAACTTCACCGGGAAATTCAACCAATTCACCGGCCATAACTTTTTCTAATCCATATACCCGCGCGATACTATCCCCGACTTGCAGAACCGTACCCACATCTTCCATTTTCAGCTCGGTAGTATATTGTTGTAATTCTTTTTGAAGTATCGCGGTGATTTCTTCCGGTCGTAGTGCCATGGTGATTAAGTACCAAGTACTAAGTACCAAATACCAAAATTATATTATTGTACTCAGTATATCGTACTGTTTCCTTTCGCTATTGTACTGGAGTTGCCAGTAGCATATCGCGCAACTGATGCAATTGCGTGCGAACACTCCCATCGATATGCGTATCTTCAAAAGAGATAATCGCTCCAGCAAGTATTCGCGGTTCAACTACTCGTTTTAATTTAACTTTCTTTTCAGTAATCCGTTCAATTTGATGAGTAATCGACCGAATCAGGTCTTTATGTTTTTCATCGTCTAATGGAGTGGCGGTAATAACCTTAGCGGCGATTACCCCTTGTTCATCATCTACCAATCGGAGATATTCGTTGAGAATATCAACTCCATAATCTACCCGGTGTTTCTTTAATAATATCCTTAATAAAGATAATAATAACGGTGAAATCCGGTCTTGTAATACTTGCGTTATTAGGTTATATTTCGTTTTCGCATTAATCCGGGGAGATTGCAGAAATCTACCCAATCCGATCTTAGCGGTAACTATCGGCATCAGAAACTCGATTTCATCCGCGATAATATCCATCTGATGCCGCTGTTTCGCCGCAGCTAGTAACGCTTTTGCATAAACTTCAGCAACAATTTTCTCTTTCATACGTAAACTACAGTCCGAAGGCCGAAGTCCAAAGTCCAAAGATAAAGTCGAAAGACTTAAGTCCGCCTGAGGCGGATAGGACTTATGACTCAGGACTGTTTTTGTGGGAGCCGGTCGAGAGAATCGATATAATGCAGAATCAAGTCCCGATGTTTTTGTTGATCTAACTTCTCAATCAACATCTTTTCAGTCGCTTGCAGAGTTAGATTAATGATTTCATTCCTTAACTCGACCTTCGCCTTCGCAATTTCTAACTCGATATTCTGTTTCGCCTTTTCGATTATCTGCCGCGCCTCATTTCGAGCTTTCTCCTGAATTTCAGCGGCCATTTTCTGCCCATCTTGCATCGCTTCCAGAATTTTCTGCCGTTCCTGAGTTTCGATATTCTTGAGATGCTGTTCATACTCCTGTCTAAGTTGTGCAACTTCCTGTTTAGTCGTCTCGATTTTATCGAACTCGGCAATAATTTTATTCCGCCGGGTTTCTAACAATTCTAGGATGGGTTTCCAGGCGAATTTCTTTAAAAGCCATAATAACAGCAAAAACCCGATTATTTGAGTTAATATCTGAGACCAATCTAAAACCATAAGGTTAAATTCCAAATTCCAAAATCCAAAATCCAAATAAATACCAAATACCAAATTTAAAATTCAAAAACGGTGTTTTGTAATCTGAATTATAGGTTTTGAATTTACTGCCTAGATTTTGCCGCTTAATACAAACACGGTTACAAACGCATAGATGGTTAACGCTTCAATAAACGCGCAGCCGATAACCATATTAATCATAATTTTCGTTGAAGCTTCCGGCTGTCGACCGGTAGCTTCTAAGGCTGCACCAACCGCTTTCCCTAAACCGATACCGGAACCTAACGCTGCGATGCCTACTCCTAACGGTAATGCCAGCCCTAACGCCGCATGGAAATCCATAGATTCACCCCCAATCTGAGCGAAGCGAAGATTGACCCTGAGTCCGCCTTAGGCGGATCGAAGGGCCTAGATTTTATACTTCGCTTCGCTCAAAATCCAAATTCCAAAATCCAAATTCCAAATGAAACTTCTGATTTACCTTACTCATGATGTGGTAACATCATGAGAATATACACCGTACTTAATAGACTGAATACTACTGCCTGAATGAAACTGGTTAAAATCGCTAATAATAAAAACGGGAATTGTAACGGTATCCCAATAGGAATCTTAATAAATCCGACTATAAGTATCCCTAATCCCAGAAAAACCGCAATGAGTACATCTTCACCCATGATATTGCCGAATAACCGCATCGAGAGACTGACCGGTTTAATCAGTTCGCCGATAACGTGGAGAACAAACATAAATGGCGCTAAGATGATGGTAACCAGATTCCGCGGCTGGCCGGCTAAATGATCGAGATATCCGATAATTCCCAACTCTTTAATCCCGATATATTGGACATAAGCAAAAACGGTTATCGCTAAGGCAACGGTGGTATTAGCGCTCGAAGTAGCCGATTTCATCAGCGGGAATAATCCGAATAGGTTCATACAAACGATATAAATAAATAAGGTGCCTAAAAAAGGCGCGTATTTTTTTCCATGGTCACCGAGCACCCCGATAATAAAATTATTTAATCCTTCAATAATCAATTCCACAAAATTCTGAAGTTTCCCGGGAATCAATTCTTTCTTTCGGTAGGCGATATGGGCAACAATAATGATAAGCAGCGCTACTATCCCTGAGAAAACAATATTTTCCCAATGATGCAGAAACTGGACTCCCGGAATATTCTGGCCGTAATGATAAATAACGGTAATCAGATTCGGTAATTCCGGTGCCCCGGATTCCGCTGCCGCATGAGCAGTTTCAGCTGGTGCGGCGATATGCTGAATGGTGTCTATTGCAACCATAGAATATAAATTCAATCCGCCTAAGGCGGACAAATGATAATTGATATAAGAAAAGTATTAGAACCGGTCAGAGTACCAGTGCTAGAACATTATATTATAACCGAAATTACCGGTTTCAAACTATATGATGAGGAAGGCATGGATAGTTATGGGAAAGTATCCCGAGAATCGGGGTTGTTAGCTGGTGTATTCTAAACTTTCAATGGTCGCCCCACAAAGAGGCGACCGGATATTGATTGCGCGAGTGATATAGGAGTAGTCGTTTCAATCCACGCCCCCGCGCAGGGGGCGACCGTTGATTGCGATTCTATTAGTAATATCCCTTGCGTTTCAATCCACGCCCCCGCGCAGGGGGCGACAAAATTCAGAAGTATATCACAAGGATTTTTGGCGTTTCAATCCACGCCCCCGCGCAGGGGGCGACGTAAACCCTTGAAAACTATCGTTAAACCAGTTATGTTTCAATCCACGCCCCCGCGCAGGGGGCGAC
>JBHGBB010000150.1:0-9871 GCA_041946755.1 bacterium
GATCAAATTGCAAAGTTTGCAATTTGATCGGGAGGAGAGCAGTTTATAGATGTTGAATGTTGGAATTATTAAGATTAGTTAGCAAACTGCAAAATTTGCAGTTTGCTCAACCGAAATAAAAAAGAGCAAGTTGTATATCATGCAACTTGCTCTCATGCCAACTTGTTTAATCGCGTATGCCTAATAGAATCAGACGAATCGAGTAAACTGGATGTCATCCAGTTTGCTATTAAGCGCTAAGCTTCTGTTTTAACAGCTGGTTAACCATCTGGGGATTAGCTTTTCCTTTGGAGGCTTTCATCACCTGACCGACTAAAGCATTAATCGCTCCTTCTTTTCCCTTTTTATATTCGGCTACTGTCGGCTCGTTTTTCGCGATCACTTCATCAACAATCTTTTCGATCGCTGAAGTATCGGTAATCTGGATTAACCCTTTTTCTTTAACATAATTTTCCGGGGTAGTCTCGGTTCTTAAGATCGCCGAGAAAACCTGTTTCGCCGTTTTCCCGTTAATCGTATTCGCATCGATTAGTTTAACCAATCCTGCAAGTTGGGTTGGGGTTATCGGGAACTCGGTATATCTAAACTCTTTACCGGTCAGCTCTCGCATCAGTTCGGTCATAATCCAGTTACTAATCGATTTCGGGTTCGAATGCAGTTTAACCGTATCTTCATAGAACTCTGCTACCGGTTTGCTGGCAGTTAATAAAATCGCATCATATTCTGGTATCTGATATTCAGTAATAAACCGGTCTTTCCTCGCGATCGGGAGTTCCGGCATGGTCGCTTGAATTTCGGCAATCCATTCTTTGGATATTTCCATCGGCACCAAATCCGGTTCCGGGAAATACCGATAATCATGAGCGAACTCTTTCGACCGCATAGATTCAGTGATCCCTTTATCCGGATTCCATAACCGGGTTTCTTGAACGATTCGTTCCCCATTTTCGGTTGCCGCTATCTGGCGTTCAACTTCATACTCCAGCGCTTTCTGAACATTTTTGAATGAGTTCATGTTCTTAATTTCAGCTTTAGTTCCAAACTCTTTCGCCCCTTCCGGCCGGATCGATACATTCGCATCGCATCGGAACGTGCCTTCTTCCATATTCCCATTACATACTTCCAGATATTGGACCATCGCTCTTAACATCATCAGATAATCTTTCGCATCTTCCGGAGACCGCATATCGGGTTCGCTAACGATTTCCATTAGCGGTTGTCCAGTCCGGTTCAAATCGACTAAACTATATCCATCCGGAGAATGCATCAGTTTCCCCGCATCTTCTTCCAGATGCACCCGGGTTATTCCGATCTTCTTCAGTCCGGTTTTAGTCGGTACTTCCAGATATCCATGCTGGGTTAACGGTTCTGCATATTGGGAGATTTGGAAGTTTTTAGGTAAATCAGGATAATAGTAGTTCTTTCTGGCAAACCGGCTATAAGAAGCGATTTCGCAATGTAACGCCAGCCCGGTTTTAATCGCCATCTCGACCGCTGTCCGATTCAATACCGGCAAAACTCCAGGGAACCCCGAACAGATCGGGCAGATTTGGGTGTTCGGTTCGTTCCCGAACTCGGTACTGCATGAACAGAAACATTTCGATTTGGTTAATAATTCTGCATGGACTTCTAATCCGATTACGGCTTCGTATTTCATAGTATCACCTGATCATTTAAAATTTTAAATTTAGCAATTAGCATTTTAAATTTATTGTTTTCTAACTGTGATAATGCTTTTTGCGATTATAGCGCATAACTCTTCACATTCTTTTAAAAGAGTATCAACCCGTTTAGGATCAATGATTTCGGCATGAATAATTACTCGAAGCCAAAACCTTGATTCTTTCAATTCTTTTAAAACAATCCCTAATTTATGCACGAAATCTGCTTTCGATTCGGCGCCACATGCTTCTTCATAATTCGCTCCGGGAGAAGTTCCCGAACGTAATAATTGCAAACTTAAATGTTTACCGACATAGTTTTTCGGTAATGCATTAACTAATCGAATAACTCTAACTGTAAAATCAAGTAAACGTTCTGCTAAGATATCTCTATTTATTTCACTCATCTTGCTCAAATGTAAATTTGAAATGCTAAATTTAATATGCTAAATTTTAAATGATTAGTTAATCACCGGCTTCTGCCTGTGATAGTTTGTATGCGATTCGAACGTAAATGCGGTTCGGAAAATAGTCGGTTCATCAAAGTGCTTTCCGAGTATCTGGAGTCCGATCGGAAGTCCATCAGCGAACCCGCAATTGACACTCATTCCCGGGATACCGGCTAAATTAACCGAAATGGTAAAGATATCGGATAAATACATCTGTAATGGGTCAGTGGTTTTCTCGCCAATTTTAAATGCCGGTGTCGGTGCGGTTGGAGTTAAAATCACATCGCATTTCTCGAACGCTTGATCGAAATCCTGTTTGATTAGGGTTCTAACCTTCTGTGCTTTCAGATAATAGGCGTCATAATATCCCGCACTCAGAACATGGGTACCCAGCATAATCCGGCGCTGGACTTCTTTCCCAAACCCTTCAACCCGGGTCGTCATATACATATCGATCATATCATCGAATTTTTTCGACCGATACCCATACTTAACCCCATCGAATCGGGCGAGATTAGAACTGGCTTCCGCAGTAGCAATCAGATAATATACCGCTACCGCATAATCGGTATGCGGTAACGAAATCTCGACGATTTTCGCACCTAACGATTCAAGGAGTTTAATCGCCGCTTTAACCGATTGATCTACTTGCGGATGTAACCCGCCGATAAAATACTCTTTCGGCATCCCGATTTTGAGTCCTTTAACATCATCGACTAACGATTGAGTATAATCCGGGACAGCGATATCTACCGAAGTGGAATCGAGTGAATCATGCCCGGCGATTACGTTTAATAATAACGCTGCATCAGTAACATCTTTCGTCATCGGGCCGATACAATCTAATGAGGAGGCATAAGCGATTAACCCGAATCGAGATACTCTGCCATAAGTCGGTTTTAACCCGACTATTCCGCAGCATGACCCCGGCTGACGAATCGAGCCGCCGGTATCCGACCCTAACGCGAGGATAGCGGTATCAGCCGCGATTACTGCTGCTGAGCCGCCGCTAGAACCTCCGGGAACAGTATCCAAGTTCCAGGGATTATGGGTTACTCCGAACCCAGAATTCTCGGTTGATGAACCCATAGCGAATTCGTCCATATTGGTTTTACCCAATACGACGACGTTCTGCGCTAATAGCCGTTCAGTAACCGTCGCATTATATGGGGGAACGAAATTACCCAGAATTTTCGAAGAGCAGGTGGTTCTAATCCCTTTAGTGCAGATAACATCTTTAATCGCTATCGGTATCCCGGTTAAAGGAGAAATCGGTTCGCCTTTCGCTATCTTTTGGTCAGCCTGTTCCGCCTGTTTTATCGCGATATCGCGAGTTAGAGTATTATAGGCTTTCAGTTTCGGCTCATAGGTATCGATCCGGGCATATACCGATTCGGTAATCTCTTTCGAAGAAACTTCTTTCTTCTTCAACTTCTGATGTAATTCATGGGCAGTTAATTGCGCTAATTCCATAAAAAATACCTTTACCACGAAAACACGAAATAACGAAACTACGAAAAATACCTTTCATAATTAATTCTATTTCAGTGTTTTTGCAGTAGAATATTTACCCTTTCGTGTTTTTATATTTTCGCATTTTCGTGGTAATGTTTATTCATATATAATTTGCAATGCTAGTATTGTACACTTTATCCGACTTCATTGTAAACCCGAAACCGGAATTTAACCCCTAATTCATTCGCCAGGTTCCGGCACTGCTGTTCGTTAACTTCAGGTACTCCAACTACCGTTATCCCAACTTCCGGAAGAAGTTTTTTACATTCTTGAATAAACTCGATCACCTGCTGGAACGTAGTATCGCCAAATACCGGCCGGCAAATTCGATTATATTGTTCTGCAGTTTCCGCATCGAGACTAACACTTACCGCATCGATTAATCCTTTTAGCTCGGGAACGATATTCCGTTTATTAATGATATTCCCATGGCCATTGGTATCAAGGCGAACGATTACTCCTTGCTCTTTTAACCATTTTGCGACCGATTTAATTACCTCTAATCGTAATGTCGGTTCACCATATCCGCAGAAGACTATTTCTTTATATCGTTTCGGATCCCCAATCGCGGCGATGATTTCTTCAACCGTCGGCTCTTTTTTCAACCGGAGGTTATGGCCAACAATATAGTCGGTATACGACCGGACACAAAAATAGCAGTTGTTGGTGCATCGGTTGGTAATATTTAAATATAATGAATTCCGGGTTTGGTAAGCGATACTTGGTTCGTCAGGTATCGGAATCCCGAACAAGGTTTTCGCGTTAATGGCTGTATTCCGGCCGATATCAGTAGCGGAAAATCCGCGTAGTTCCCCGATTTTAGCTGCCGTTTCGATTACATACGATGGCTCATTCCGTTTCCCGCGATGCGATTGGGGCGATAAATAAGGGCAATCGGTTTCGATTAATAGCCGGGGCATAGGTATCTTTTTAACTAATTCCTGCATGCGAGTAGATTTCGGATAGGTTACCGGCCCGGCGATAGAGATATAATATCCCAGATGAATACTTTCTTTCAGCATCTTCTCATCTCCGGAAAAACAATGTAAAACCCCTTTAACCTTATCCTTAAATTCGGTAAGCACCTGCATGGTTTCGGTATCAGCTTCCCGGGAATGGATAACTACCGGCTTCTTTAAGTCCGCCGCTAACTCCATCAATCGCCGGAAAGTAGTAAGCTGTATATCCCGAGGCGAAAAATCATAATGGTAGTCCAGTCCGATTTCGCCGATCGCAATTACTTTCGGATGCTTTGCTAATTCCCGAAGTGTTAGATAATTCTCTTCAGTAAACGATTTCGCATCATGCGGATGGATACTCACTGTAGCATAGATATGCGGGTATTGTTCAGCAAGTTTAATCGAGAACTCGCTGCTCTTAATATCGGTACCAATCTGGATAATCCAATCTACTCCGGCATCGAATGCGCGCTGGATTGCCGCTTCCCGGTCGGGATCGAATTTATGGTCGTCTAAATGGGCGTGAGAATCAATGTACATAAAAGCAAACGAAAAAACGAAAGAACGAAGGAACAGAGGAACAAAGGAGTTAAAAACAATAGTTCTTTGGTTCTTTAGTTCTTACGTTCTTTCGTATAGTTTAGTCGTATTTCACCAACTCTTGTGGTTTAAACAGTACTGCTATTTCCCGTTTTGCGCTGGCAGGAGAATCGGAACCGTGAACGATATTCTGCCGGATACTTAACGCAAAATCGCCTCGGATAGTTCCCGGAATACCTTTTTTCGGATCGAGTTCACCCATCATTTTTCGCACAATACCAATCGCTTCTTCTCCTTCCAGAATCATAGCCACGATCGGCCCGGTCATCATAAAATCGACTAGTGGATGGAAAAACTCTTTTCCTTTATGCACCGAATAGAAATCTTGCGCGGTCTTTTTCGACATCCGCATCAGTTTCATCGCCCGAATCATAAACCCTTTCTTCTCGAATCGGGAGATGACTTCACCAATCAATTTCCGATTAACTCCATCTGGTTTAATTAATACTAAGGTACGTTCGATCATATGCAGAAATCTCCTTAATGAAATAGCCGACCTATATTGCTAAGAAGCCAAATCCAAAATCCCTAATCCCAATGTCAAATAAATCATTAAAATCCTAAAATAACAAAAAAAATATATTTGGACTTTGGATTGATATTTAATATTAAGTCGGCTGATACGTAAAATACGTATAATATTATACGGTAAGATGGTTGCTTTGGATAAGATATATTATTACTGTTTAGGTTTCTTCTATCAATCCATTAAAATGTATCCTTTCCAGCTTTACTTTATTGGTAACGCTTCCAATTGCTTTTTTAGCTTGGTTAACCAGGGTTCAGTAGCGGTAGGAATAGCGGTTTTATATATTTCAATTGCTTTCTCTTTGTCTCCAAGAGCAGTGTAGCAGTATCCCAGTTGATAATATACTTCAGAAAGATAGTCCGACTTCGGATATTTCTGGAGGAATTCATTGAGATAATGTACCGCTGCCGCAAGTTTCACATCATCCGGGTTACCTTGTGTTAAACAGAATCCCAGATTTAACCGGGTAACATCACCCAATCCGGAATCATCCATCGGGTCGAGTTCCAATACTTGTTTAAGCACCCGTTCAGCATACATAAAATCCCGGATATTCATCTGTTCTACTCCGAATGCATAAAGGACAGTCACATCTTTCGGTTTCACCCTTAGTTGTTTAATGAGTTCATCGGGAGAACCATAAGTCAGATTTTTAACGGCGATATCCTGGATCACTTTCTGGAATTTTTTCGGGGATTGATAACCAGTAGCCCGATCGATTTCAGTTCCATTCGCTTGCGTAAAGACTATTGTCGGTACCTGGATAATATGATATTTCTGGGTTAGTTCCGGATTCATATCCACATTCAGTTTTATTAAGATAAAGGGTACCAAAGAAGGAAGCGTGTCTTTATCCCGTAACGTTTTCTCTTCTAATTTCTTAGTAGCAGCGATATTATCTTTTTCGGAATAGAACAATAAGAGAAGAAATTTATTCTGTTTTCTGGCATCCAAAATCGACCCTTTGTAATCAGTAACCCAAATCAGCTGCTGTGCATAAACTGAACAAGTGATACAGAATAATATAATGGAACTCATGGCTATTAAATAACGAAATGGTATGCAATGTCGGTATCTCATTTTTTTCTCCCTTTTTTCTTGGTTTTCGCTTTCTTTTTCGCTAAGAGCGCTTTCTTCCGTTCGGCTTCATATTGTTTCTCTTTATATTCCGGTTCCATACCCCGGGATAACGAATTTATATCCGCACCGCGATTAATCGAATCGACAATCAGATATTCCTGTCCCCCTTGATAGAGCCGGTTTTGGAACGAATACAATCCGATTCCCCAGTTGATCGGTTTCGACCATTTCGGTAACCGATATTTCATCCGAATACCATTTATCTTTGTAATCGATTCTTTACCCGTAATAGTCGAAATGGATTCCAGGTTCGCTAAACATCCCTGATAGTAATAATATCGGTCTGGTAATAGATACGATTCCGGCCAGCCCGCAAGTTCGAAAACGATTTTTATCTCCCGCGGTTTAGCGCCGGTTTTCGAAGCGATAAGATATGCTTCATGATTCAGACGATTCGCCGTATCCCGATAGGTATACGCCGCTTTTTCCAGAACTTCGGCATATACCGCACTGGTTTGTTCACCGCGTAATCGGGTTCGCCAAACATCAGCGATTCGCCGTTTGAAGAGAATATCAGAGGTTTGGTTAAGTTTAGCCCCGGCCTTAACTAGATAGGTTATATCCGCGCGAGTTGTAGCATCTATTTTCGGAAATGGAACATAGAAATGGAAAAATCGTTCAAGTTGCGGGTAATAAATTAAAGGTAGTCCGATAGCGATAATAATAATCGAAAAGATAATAATTCGTTTAAACATAATGCCTTATCAATTTAGCATTATTTAGGTAGGTTGAGCAACCTGATTTATCCGCGCATTGGCAGAAATAAACCTCGATATAAGAAATTGTCATGAACAAGGGGAAAAAGATATAAACGATATTCAAAATACCAGATTTTTGACGCTAACTATATATATTAAGCATTGGGTATTTTAAAAGAATCCGGCTTTATCACTAAACCCAAAATGTTGGATTGGAAACGCTTTTAAGTTCAATGCAAACCACCAGGAACTCCCATCATGCCAGGTCTGATATCGGAGATAAGCTTCCCAACAATGCAAATCCCGAATTAGAAGAATTTGTCTATAAATCGATTCCGTAGTTTGTTCCGCATTTTCCGCTTTCCCAATTTCATATCCGGCACCAACCTGTAGTTTCCATTTCGAACCCAAGTTGGTTCCGATAGCAGGATAAAATGCAATCGATTCGGTTGAAGTTCCCCAGGTTTCATTTGCATATTTCAGTTTCTGGTATTTCGTGCCCAATGATACCCACCACCAGTTTCTCGGATGATAATTTAATGAGGCATACCAGGTTTGACCGGTAACATCATCCCGATTCCTAACCGAATCAAGCATATTTTGGTTTAGCAGTTCGCCGCTAGCGAAAAAACTGAGATTATTCTTGATTTGCCAGGAAGCATCCAATCGAGTAGAATAGCGCAGTTCATTATCAGTCGCATCCTCGTCATCTTTCAAACTATAAGCAGAACTCCAGATAAGCCGGAGTTTGGTTCTCGGGAAGCGATAAGCGATTCGTGCACCGATTAGATTGGTTTCCAATCGGTCGAGTTCGGTATCTTCCGGATTATCCAGCCGATATACCCCACGCCAATAGATATCGGTTTTCAGATAATTATTATTTCTGACTTGCAGTTTTGTTTCACCGATCAATCGAGATTGGAATTCATCGTAAATTGCGGTATCGATGGTCTCCGAACTCCAGTCATTTTCGATTCCAAGAGAAGGAGTAAACGTTATCTGGTCGGTAATCGGGAAGCTGGTGACAATTTCCGATATCGCTTGCGCTGCGGTCGCAGTATAATCATCCTGATTACTCAACAAATCCAGGCCCGGATACCGAATTTGGCCTACACTCGACTGCCATAACCAATATGCCGGTATCGAACCGAGCCGATGATATTTGGTATTCAGTTCCAATTGCGGCTTTTGCTCTTCAGTAATATAGAATGCTTTCGTTCCGGTTTCATCTTCCATTGCTTCTTCCAGCCGCCGTAACGTTAATCGGACCGCATACTGATCATCCAGGTTCTGGAACGAGATAAATGATTCTCGGGTATCGAGGATACCGCGGATATTTTTCCAGATATAATCCTGGTCGAATTCAGGATCACTCGCATAATTCACATACGCTAACGCTGAAATTTTATCAGTGAAATCGCTCCGATGCCGGTAATAGATACGATTCCGGCTTTGGTCGGATTCTCGTTCGTCGATATAATAAGTAGCCAGCCGGCCTTGGTGGGTACTATCGATATTATATTCCAATTCCATACCGGTACCCAATCCTTGTTTCGAGAAATAATCCAGCAGAATGCGGGTGGTTATTTCTTCCGACCAGAAGAAACTATATCGTGTTTTAACAAACATACCTAAATAACTATTATTTCCGGGAGTAAGTTGGAAATTCGTTTCATGCTTAATTAAAGAACGCCGAAATACCGGATAATAAAGTATCGGAGTGTTCTTAAAATAGAATACCACATCGTGTGCGATAAGATATTTCTCCGGATAAATTACCAATTCCCGAGCAACTAAATGATAATGCGGCTCCGGTCGATCGCAAGTGGTAAAAGTCGGATGCTGCGCATGCTGTTCATACCGGTTCAATTGTTCGAATTCCGGTGCATAAATAAACCAGGGTGGGGTTGTCGAATGGATATTCGTAGCGATTCCACGGAAAGTATCAATTTCATATTTCAATTCGTCACAATGCAGCTGGCTAACCGTTGTTTTGCCATAGGTACCTTGGGTAAGCTTGACATTCCCTTTTGCATGCAGGAATCGGGTAGGCTCAGTGTACCAAATTTCATCAGCATATAAAGTATTCATGCCATAGGTCAATGTGGCAAAGGTAACCCGAACTTTTCCTCGAGCATAAGCGGTTTTATTTTCATCAAGATACGTTGCATACTGGGCTTTTATAGTGATCGGTATGGTAGTATCGAGACTATTAGTCAATTCAGTTGCAGGAGTAATTTTAATAAAAGATAGGATAAAAAATAAAAAAAGATACCTATGCCGGTATACCATAAAAAATAAACTGAATTTTCTATTGTTT
>JBHGBB010000151.1:0-9871 GCA_041946755.1 bacterium
CAGGAGGGCGGCGATGTCCGTGCCGGAATCGCCCGCCAGAGGCGCCGGGGTGAGGATGTGGGTCCGAACCAGATTCAAGACCCTGCCGAAGGGGAAGACGGGGACGTCGAACCCCAGAAATCGCACCGGCGTGTTGTGGTTGTCCAACTCGCCGATCCCCACGACGCGGCGCTCCTGGGTCAGGGCGTCCCATCGCCGGAGGGTGGCGGGGCAGGGGCCCCTGAGGAGCAGGGCCGGAAAGGCGTAACTGAGCAGCGCGCGGGGATAGGAGGTCAGGCTGTTCTGCCAGTCGGTCATGAAGTCCCAAATGCCCAGCCCCGTATAGCCGGTAACGGACCAGTCGGAGCGCTGCCCGAATACCGAGCTTTCGGTGACCCGGCAGGTTTATAGATATAATAAAATAGCGGGAAATGATTGGAGTCAAATGGTGTTATCCATCCAGTAGGTTTAATGACAAAGAGTATCATATTCTCTTCGATCGGAATCCGATACTTCCCTTGTTTATCGGTCTGGACAATATCCCGGCCATTAGATATGGCAATTTGTGGAATCCCTTTTTCTCCAGCATCGAGAATATGGTTTTTATTAATATCGTTATACACCATACCTACCGCATAGAGTGGTTTATCTGCAGAAAACCCAAACGATATTCCTAGCAGAAGAAATAATATGGTTACAATACTATGTATTTGAATAACTTTAGTCTGGCGGAGATGCATAATTTTATCCTTTCTTATATAAATAATATTGTTAATCTCTTATTTAATGGTAATCACTCGGGTAGCGGTATAAGTATGGCCGAATATATCCCGCGTTCGTACCGTAATCAATTTCGAGCCTTTTTCACCGGATAAATCGGGTAGAGTCGCGCGCCAGATATGTTTCGAAATTTTCGGTTCCGGTAATCGCTGCCAACCGGTTTTAGTTTGTTCATCATCCGGTTTCTTAAGCAACAGATAATAGGGGTCTTCCATAGCGACTTTCTGCATCGGCAGCCAATCGGTTTTATGCTCAATCCGGAATTCTACCTTCGATTTCGTCGACCCGGCGAAAATGTTTACAATTATTTCTGTTGCGGTCATCTGGTCAACAGTAATTTCATCCGGAGCGAAGATCGTCATTTGATACGATAGCGGTCGTTTCACCGCTTTATATTCGATTGCATACTGGTTATCGGTAAAGGTGATAATCGAATATCCATTCGGGGCACCATCAGCCATAATCGGAATCGGCATCCCAACTTCATCTTTTACCCCACGCCACCAACTGCCGCAAACGGTACCGTTAATCAAATGATATACCGGCTCGGTTCCCAACCAACCATCTTTTCGAGTTAAAAACCGGCTCGACATCACATGTTCATGTCCGGCGATAGCGAATACTTTCGGATGGTCTTTTAATAAAGGTAATATTTCGCTGGTTTCAACAATACCTTTCGATAACCGCCTTTTAATGAGCCGGAGAACGCTGTTAATATCATTACTGGTATTCTCGCTGCCGGTAAGCAGAGTACTAATCGCCTGATTGGTACCATGAATTGGAATATGCATCGCCAGTACAATCAGATAATCCGGTGGTACCAGATTGATATCGTTCTTGAAAAACTCCAGTTGGTCGGGATCAAGTCCATCAAGATAATTCCGGCTGACATTCTCTCCCGGTTGCGAGAGCCACTGGATATTATCTAATGCGATTAAATGGACTTTTCCATAATCGAAGGAATAATAGCTGGGCCCGAAATACCGGGTATAGGTTTCCCGGGTATTTTTAGTGCTGGCGACATCATAGTTGGTATCATGGTTCCCTTTAACAAAATAAAACGGCCTGCCGATAACTCCGCAAGTGGATTTCAAATCCGGATATAAAGATAACGTATTTCCAGCATTATCTCCGAGTGTCATAATGAATTTCGCATCGGTACCAATCAGCTCTTCAACCACCTCATGGGCGAAATAGTTGATATCTTGCGGTCTTGCGACCTGGATATCACCGAAGAAAATCGCTTTAAACTGGTTCAGTTCCTGCTGTTGATACAATGGAAAATCGATGGATGCTGGTAATGGGCCGGTAGGTTCACTTCCCGGATATTTGGTTTTCGGCGATCCGTTTGGTTTATAGATATAATAGAATAGCGGGAAGTTATTGGTATCAAACGGTGTCGTCCATCCGGTAGGTTTGATGACGAATAGTGTCATTCCTTCTTCGATCGGAATTCGGTATTTCCCGAGTTCATTAGTGAGAACGATATCCCGGCCATTGGATATCCGAACATTCGGAATCCCTTTTTCCGAAGGGTCGAAATGCCGGTTTTGGTTTAAGTCGTTATAGACGATCCCGACCGCATACTGCTGGTCTGATGCAGGAAGAGAACTAAATAAGCCGAATATCGTTATCCCGAGAATAAGGGATAAACAAACAGAACGCATCAAACTACGAATTATCATAGTCTTTATTTATAATATCAATTTGAATATTTAACCATACACTCCAATTGGTCTGCAAGTTCGTTCTACGGTACAATAGTTACTTATCATTATCTAATAACCCTGGCTTTCACTCTATGATAGAAAATCAAACTATCGATTATCCGCATAAATCAATCGCGTTGTTTATTACTACCCTCGCTTCTTTTCTCACTGCATTTATGGGGGCAGCGATTAATATTGCGCTGCCGGCGATCGGTACCGAATTACAGATGACCGCGATTGGATTAAGCTGGGTAGCAACCGCATATATCTTATCTGCCGCAATGTTTCTGGTACCGTTAGGGAAGCTGGCGGATATTTCCGGCCGGAAAAAGATTTATACGATCGGAATTATCGGGTATATCCTCTTTTCATTCACTTCTGCTATCGCTACTACTTCGACGATGCTGATCATCTCCCGCGCGTTGCAAGGGATCGGAGGCGCGATGCTGTTCGGAACCGGAGTAGCGATTCTCATTTCGATTTATCCTCCGGGAGACCGCGGTCGGGTTATCGGCATCAATGTTGCCGCGGTATATCTGGGATTATCGCTTGGCCCTTTTCTCGGCGGAATATTAACCCAGCAGTTCGGATGGCGCAGTATCTTTTATATCAATGTTCCGTTAGGGTTGCTGGTTTTGATTCTCATCCTCTGGAAATTGAAAGGGGAATGGGCGGAAGCGCAGCATGAACGATTCGATATTATCGGTTCGATAATATATGGATTGATGCTGATTTCGATTATGTATGGCTTATCGAAACTGCCGGCATCGGTTGCTATTATTCTAGTTCTGGTCGGGATAATGGGATTCATCGGATTTATTGTTTGGGAAAAGAGAATGGTGCATCCGCTATTAGACATTCAACTATTTATAACCAACCGGGTGTTTGCCTTTTCGAATTTAGCCGCGTTGATTAATTATAGCGCGACCTTCGCGGTCGGATTCTTATTAAGTTTATATCTGCAATATATCAAAGGATTGACTCCGCAGAATGCCGGATTGGTACTGGTATCGCAGCCAATCATGCAGGCGATCTTCTCCCCGATAGCCGGAAAAATGTCGGATAAAATCGAGCCGCGAATTGTTGCTTCAATCGGGATGGCGTTTACCGTTATCGGCTTGATGCTGTTAATCTTAATAACCGCGACCACGTCTATCTTATATATCGTCTTCAGTCTCATTGTGCTGGGATTCGGATTCGGCCTTTTCTCTTCGCCGAACACCAATGCGGTTATGGGCGCAGTCAATAAATCGGTGTATAGTGTCGCGTCTGCGACCTTGGGAACGATGCGGTTGATTGGGATGATGTTAAGTATGGGAATATCAACCTTGATATTCTCGGTATATATCGGGAATGTACCGTTAAGTCCGGCGGCATATCCGATGCTAATGATCAGTATTCGGATCGCATTGATTATTTTTGCGCTCCTTTGTTTCGCTGGCGTTTTCGCTTCACTTATGCGTGGGAAATTGAGATAAAGAACGGGGTAGCGGAATCAGTTTGGCAGGCTGCCAATCTGATCGGTAACCCTAATATAATCAATAAAAAAAGCAAACTCTCCAATGGAGAGTTTGCTTTTTTTAGGACTGCTCTTGGCTTATAGTATCTATTTTTAAGTTTCTTCTTACTTTTATCTTCTAGTTTCTGGTTTTTTCTGACTTCTACCTTCTACCTTCTGACTTCTAGTTTCTTAATTCTTATTCCGGAACCGGCTGCGGATTTTCGGTTGGCGGTAGTAGCGGTGACGGTATCATCAGTCGTTCATGCGGCCGGATAATATGGGGAGTAATAAAAATAACAATTTCGGTTTTAGTCTGTTGCATACTCCGGTTTCCGAAAAGGAGCGATCCGAGAATCGGGATTCGAGATAATCCGGGGATACCGCTATGGTCATTCGAACTTAAGGTTTTATATAATCCACCCAGCATAAAGGTTTCTCCATCTTTAACCAAGACCTGGGTCGATGCTTCCCGGGTAGAAAACACCGGTAAATCCGCTTGACTCGAACTCCCGACCGGCATGGTTCTGGTTCCGGTTTTTGCGCTGACTTTCGGGGCGACTTTTAATAGCACATAATCTTGTTCTTGAATAGTTGGGGTGACCACCAACTCTACCCCGATTTTCTTATATTGGGTGGTTACCACTTCTGAATTGTTAACAATTTGAACTACCGGTACCGGCTCTTCTTCACCGGTAAGTATTTTCGCTTCTGCGCCATCCAAAGTAACAATGCGCGGGCTGGATAATAAATCCGCTTTCCCTTTCTTTTCCAAGGCTTCCAAGGTGCCTTGAACATATCCATATTTACCGCCCCAGGTACTTAACCCGCCGAATGTGATATTAATCCCGCCAGCATTAGCATCCGACCTTGGGAATGCGGTGGTGATACTGCTAATCACCTGGCCGGGACTGGTCGCATTCAATCCCCATGAAATCCCGGTACTTACCGCGGCATCATAGTTGATTTCAACTACTTTAACTTCAATCATCACCTGCTGCGGGAGAATAGCATACGAATAAACCGATAATATTAGGGTGAGAGAGAAACCAACGAGATAATTTGATAGTTTCATAAAGAATCAGGTTAACCTGAAAACCAAAAGACGAAAAAACTAAAGAACGCTATGCAAGTTGTTTTTCGGTTTTTCGGTTCTTTCGTTTTTCCGTCTTTTACTTTTGATCCAGTGCATCGATTACCGATTGGGTGATATCCGGGATAGGTTTGGAAAATCCGGTAATATAGCCGAGTTCACCGACCAGATCATAGCTTTTTTCGGTAGCTATTTTCTTTATCGCGGTTTGCACTTTTTCATTCGCCCGCTGCATGAGTATCCAATACAGTGGATTATCGGATTTAATTTTCTCTTTTTTAATCCGCTGGATTTCTTTGGTTGCATCCAGGACTTTATTCAGTTCGAGTTGGGCGGGGCTGCTATATTCTTTAACATTACCATAATATATTTTATCTTCTTTAATGGTAACCTCAGCAGACACAAGCTGGTAGACAAACAAGATGGCTATACAAAATATTGCGAGATATAATATTTTTTTGGTTTGGGTAGGAGTCCCCATAAAAATCCCCTTCTACTTAATCCTCTATCCTAGCGTAAACAAGGCGGTTTGTCAAGTTTCGTCTGGATTGCATTAACTCAGGCTATTTTATATTACATACGAACGAAAAACCTATCCGGTTGACACGATTAACAAAAATAATGCTATTTTCTATTATACTGATTGATTTATTTGGAGTTACATATCTCGCCTACTCATTTTGCGATATTCATAGTCTCTATTATATGCAACGCATGACACGGCGTCATAGTATTTTTTGACTTCTTGATAATACCCGCGCTCCATCAATCCTTTAGCGAGAGCTGTTGGCGAATGTAAAGGGGTATAGGCTAACTCAGCCAGTTGCAGCATCCAGTACCGCGCTTCATCGATTTTCCCTTGCGCTAAACAGATTTGGCCTAGCTCATCATAGATAAATACCAGTGAATTTTTAAGCAATTCTGGCGGTGGTGTTTTATCTTTATACGCTAATGCTTTTTTAGGATCGTATATGCTTGGTCCAGCTGGCTTTTCTTTTTTAAGAATTTAGCTTGATAGTATAATAAACACATAGGATCAATGCCGGGAAATCGGGCCTGCGCTTGCGTAACGGTTGCCATACCTTTATCGTTTTCATCGAGCACTGAATATCCTCTTAATAAATTACGTGTTGTTAAAAAAACAAGTTCTTTCATCGTGGTATTATTAGCATAGTTAAATGCGTGCTCTAGATATGCCATACCGGATAAGACGGCTTCACGATGTAGAGTAGTTGGTAGACTCTTATCGGGTGGGATTTCATGGTACCATCTCTCTTCCTTGGCATATAAGGCATCTTTTGGGGGCAAGGAATTATCGAGTAAAATACACCCCACGGTACAGTTTACCTGAATATCGTTTGGATGGATTTTTAAATAGTTTTTCAACGTTTGAACGATTTCGTCTGTAAACTCTTGGTCATATAGATAAAATGAACTACCAAAAGGATAGAGCATATAACTGGTTGGTTCTTGTTGCGCTAGTTTGATTAAGGATTGCCGTAACCCGGCTCGGTTTTTACTCGAAATAGCCGAAAATGCCGCTTGTTCTGCGGGAGTTAAATCCCATGAAAAAGCTGCAGCGGTATGCCATTGCGAACATACAATAAATAATATACTAAATAATATCGAGTTAATATATTTTGTCATACTGGTTAATCTCGTTCTGTTGTTTTTTACTCGGGAGCATCAAATTGATGGAGCTACTTTCTACTAAATCATAGACGAATTTAGTTTATAAAAGGTTTAATATTGAAATGGTATTTAGTCCATATTTTTGGTTCGATTTTATACTGCATTGGCATCAAGCGCGTTCGAGAAAATTAAAAATAAAGATTATTTTTGTTTATATACGTATCCGGTATAAATTTCCGGAGTTTCAAATAAAACCAGTTTACAATCCGGTTATCTCCCGCAATCGGACATCGATTTTTAATAACCTCATGCTGATGCAGTTGGGTATAGAGCCACTGAATCGCCGGACGATATACCGGTGCCGGAGAATTGTTCAGGGACTTATAATATTTTCTTACTTCTTCATAATATCCTCGTTCCATTAATCCTTTTGCAAGACTTGTCGGTGAAACCTGCGGACTCCTCAACGCAGCTAATTGCAGCATCCAATACCGCGCTTCACCGACTTTTCCCAGTTCCAGACAAACTAACCCTAAATCATTATAAGTATTTCCGGCCCAGCGATATTTGATTGGCCATGGGATATCCGTTTTACAGGTTAATACTTGCCGGAGAAGCCAATATGCTTGATGATACTCTTTTTTCTTTGTATAACATTCCGCTTGATAGTTTAATAATTGCATTTTGTTATCGATAGGAAATTGAATAAACGCCAGGTTGATGGTTAATATCCCTCTATCATATTCACCTAAATCGATATATCCTTCAACTAGATGAGTAATAATAATATTTGCTTCAACAATATCCATTTCCGTCGTACCCGTAATATAGGTAAGTGCACGTTCTAAATGCGCTATCCCGGCTAGCGCTTCTTCCCGATGCAGGGTTGTTGATAAACTCTGTTCCGGCGGAATAGAATGCCACAGTCTACGTTGGGCAACTGCTATCTCGTCGGTTAATGGAATCGCATTATCTAATAAGATACTACCCACCATACAATTCACCCAGACATCTTGCGGATGCGTTTTTAAGTATCGAGTTAAATTTTTTAGGATGCGATCAGTGAACTCCTGGTCATATAAATAGAACGAACTCCCATAAAAATAGATGAGATCGCTGGTTGGCTCATATTGCGCGAGATTGATTAATGCTTGTTTAAGTGCGGCGTGATTACGACTGGTTAACGCGGAAAATGCGGCTTTTTCGAACGGCGACATTTCCCAGAAATAGGCATAACTTTGTGTCGTACCGAACCATAAGGTAGATAGACAACAGATGATTACTATAGCGAGATATTTAAGATATTTTGGCATACCGATAAATCTCCCAGGATATTTTTTCCCAAATGGAAAAAAATCAGGGCAGATATAGCATATATTATGTCAAAGACGAACCTGGCGCGAAAAAGGTTTATTCGAAATAATAAAAAGTGCAAAATCGGTTTATATAATATTGATTTATTTATGGTTAGGTAAATTTGGCCTGTCTATTTTATCTTAGATATCCAAATCTTCCCAAGAACTTGTCTTTCTCCGGAGTTGCACCGAACGAGATCGATCTCGTTCGGTGCAACTCCCATTGCTGCTCCCCTCTTTTTTAGTTTACTTCCTGTCTATTTAAATGATAAAATCGTTGGGATAAAAAACCGTTAAATAATTAGATGGTTAAATAGTAAAATCAAATCTCTAAAACCAAAAATAACCGCAGAGAACGCCAAGAAGGTACGGAGTTCGCAAAGGTTTTCTCAGCGTTTTTTACGCGCTTTGCGATTAGAGCATTAAATGGTTTCCTTATATAACCATTTAACCATTTAACTATTTAACTCGGATATATTAAAACGGAGGGTACATTATGAAGATACAGTATCGATGGTTAATATATTTAGTAATAGCGAGTTTCTTGGTACCAAGTGTTTATAGTATGGAGCAGCTCGGTGGGTATCCCGATTTCGAACTGGTGGAAAGTATCCCGGTCGAAACCATGCTCGATAACCCGAATATCAGAAATGCGCCGGAAGTTTGGTTGGAATTGATTAATAATGCTAAAAAATCGATTGATATCGAGCAATTCTATATTTCCAACCTGCCGAATGAACCGTTAGAACCAATCATTCAGGCGATTATAAACGCTTCCCAGCGCGGGGTTAAGGTTCGGGTGATAGCAGAAGCCAAATTCTATAAAACCTATCCGGAAACCTTGGACCGGTTGAAAAAAGAGAAGAATATCCAAGTCCGGATAATTGATTTCGGGAAACTTGCCGGAGGTATCCAGCATGCGAAATATTTTATTATCGATTCAGAGCAGGTGTTTTTCGGGAGCCAGAATTTCGATTTTCGGGCTTTGAAACATATCCATGAACTCGGATTTAGAATTAAGAACCCGGAATGTACTAAAATCTTTTTAGATTTATTCGAGTTAGACTGGAAACTAGCGGAAAAGAATGATGCGAGTTTGTTGAAAACTCTATTAATCCCAAAAAAATATTCTGTTCCAATCAGATATTATTCACCTAAAGATGCGCTAGTTGTTTTCACTCCCGTTTATAGTCCTACCGGCTGGATCCCGGACGAATCTCTTTGGGACGAAAAATATATCGTTCAGATGATCGATACCGCAAAACAAGAAGTGATGCTGCAGGTGTTAACCTATAACCCCGGATTAAAAGGCGGCGGATATTTCCCCGACCTTGATCAGGCGCTGCAACGGGCAGCGAACCGCGGAGTTAAAGTTAAACTAATCGTTGCCGATTGGTCGAAACGGAAACCGGCTATCGATTATCTAAAAAAGTTAGCGGTAATCCCGAATATCGAAGTTAAACTGAGTACTATCCCGGCATGGTCGGGTGGGTATGTCTCTTATGCCCGGGTAGAACATTGCAAATATCTGGTAGTCGATTTGACCCGATGCTGGGTCGGCACCAGTAACTGGGAAAAAGGATATTTCTATGATACCCGGAATGTCGGAGTAGTCGTTTATAACGATTATATTTCCGGGCTCTTGCGCCAAATCTTTATGAAAAGTTGGACTGGGCCTTATACCTATCTGGTGAAACCGGAAGAAGAATACGTTCCGCCGAGAACCAGCGATTAGTTTACTTGATTGTTTGATGCTGGAAAAAGATTAAAAGCTCAAGTATGATATAGAAGAAATTAGGGGAGTTGGAGGCTCAGAAGCGGGGAA
>JBHGBB010000152.1:0-9831 GCA_041946755.1 bacterium
TTAGAATCATATTATGTTGATAATAATTGTTATCCACCATATGGTTCTCTTGATAATGCGCTCAATAGTGGTACGATAGCGTTTCTTCCGCCAGATACCGGTTCGGGAAGTGCTTCTTTCCATATTTCTAATGCGATTACCACTCCGATTTCATATCTCAGTAAACAGCCGCAAGATTTATGGTGGAGAGCCAGTGGATTTAATACCGGATATCCGCAGCAAGGATTTGCTTCTGAAGCATCGAATTATTACACGCGGTTATATTCTTATGTAAGTTGGAAGTGGTATCAAGAGCAACTGGATCCAGGATCTTCCATGGAAAGTCTTGCCGGGTATCGGAAAGATGGATATTGGCGACTTTGGGTGGGTGGCCCTGATGGTGACAGGAATGATACCTTATGGGTTGATTCACCAGACAGTATGTATGATCCAACCAATGGTGTGGTCAGTAACGGAGATATTTTCAGGACTTCACGGAGTGCTGAAGGTAAACAAGATAAAGGATGGCCATAAAATTGATTAAAAGACCCCTGAAAAATGCTTGACAAACGAAGCTTAAATGGCTATACTATATGGTGTTCATCAATAAGTTGTTTATTTTATTTAGAAAGGAGGGATAATAATGAGAAAACTTTTAATAGTATTAGCAGTGCTCATGATATTCAGCGCCTCAAATTTATTTGCGGCGAAGAATATTACCAATGTTACCTTAGCATTTGATAAATCATCGACGATTGCCCGGAGTATTACCGGCGGAGCAATGAATCTGAAAACAGGACATATCATTGTCAGCGACTGGACTTTTGCCGGATGGACAGCAACACCACCAAGAATAGGTGAATATTTCAGTTGTGTCGATGGATCGAAACTAGGAAATCTGCTCATTGATTCGACTACCTTAATGTATACAGATATGACCACACGGAATGGGTATCCAATGATGGGTTATGCCTGTGATAACGATGGCGTCATCTGGGGGTATTTTGAAGGAACCAGATTTATACCATCGGGAACCTATACCGGCCAAACCTCGAATTTCAATGTGACTTTTAACACTTTTATTCGATTCGCGACTGAAGATTCGTTGCCAACATTTGCTCCGGAACCGAGTTTCTCGGTATTTACCGATACTTTAGGCTATGTAACTACTATACGGCAAGAAGATACTGGTAATCTGCCTGATTTTACCCGTGCAGGCACTGCAGTTGGCGGTTGGAGTGAAGGGAATTTACGAGTCGGATTTTGCGGTAATTCCGATACTGGTCGAATCCGGATTTTTGGGACCCGTGATGGATTAAATCTAGTTTCAGTCGATACTATTCCTTCCCCAGCAGCTAAAGTAGGCGTGGCATTCGATCCGCGGTATACTGATTATTCTGGATTTCCAAACGTAGTATATGGTTCAGAACCATGGGCGGCTCCAGATGTATTCGCATATAAGCATGTTAAAATGGGAGGTGCGTGGTCTCAAATAACTGCTGCGGCGTATCCAGGTATTTGGAATCGTTCCTCAACCGAATTTACCGTCTATATAGCTTCGATTAGTACAACTACAACGGTTGTTCTTACCAATCCCAGCAATGTCGGATGTACAGTAGACGTTCCGTGGGGAATCTATATTGCACATGATTATTACCGGCAAAATATCATGTTTTCAGATACGGATGACGCCGGATTGCCTCTTGGCGATATTTGGGGCGGTTCCTCTGGTCCAACGGATTATCCGCAAATGCGTAATGGGAGTTCAATATGCTATAACCAACCATTGGTTGTATATCTCGATACTACAACACACCGGGTAATAACCGTAATGCGGCATATAGCCGGATCTTCTGGAATTATCGGATGGAATTACCAGATTGATTATACTCCGACTAACAGTCTAGAAGTATACACCAATCCATTGAATGCGATTACTAGTCCAGGTGGATCGGTTACTATCAATGCCCTCCGTGGAGTTATTCCATATACCTGGTCGTTTGTAGATTCGCTTGGTGGTAGTCTCGATACCACTATAGGTTCAGTAGTAGTGTATACTGCCTCAACGACCCCAGGTACTGCGCAAATTAAGGTTACTGATGCTGGATTCCAAGAGAGAATCGTAAATATTTATATCACTACGACCTCTGCACCATTAGCATCGGAATCGGAGATAATTCCTGCAGCGCGGGAAGTAATTCGGTTTGAATTATTTGAATAATAGCAGTTCACTCGTTCTGCATTCATTTGAAACGAGATTAACAGGATTTTGGAGAAATCCAAAATCCTGTTTTTTATTGGGATACCAGGCATACTTAAAAGATATAATAGCGAGTCAATAAATATCAAGGTGCTTGACAAATTGCCCTTCTAGGTTTAGACTATTATAATATATAGGCAAACTATATTACTTTCTAATGGAAGGAGGGATAATAAATTTTATATAAACTAATATTTTAAAAATATAAATTAAATAATAGGGAGAAAAATATTCATATGAACAAAATACTTTTTTGGGGAATAGCACTCATACTCTTAATGAGTATAACCACGAGTTATGCCGCAATTCTGGTGACCAATCAGAATGCGACATTCAGTTCACCGACCACAACAATTGATTTTCGGCTTAATGTCGGGGGTACGGTAACTGTATATATCAAGGAAGCCGTTGGAAATACTACGATTAAAACCATCAGCGCCGGTACAAGAAGTGCCGGGGCGAATAGTGTAGTGTGGGATGGCTCGAAAAATGGCGGTGGAGTAGCCACTACCGGTCAATATTATGCCGTAATAGATGCTGTCGGAGCGGCCGTAGCAACATATACACCAATATTATCATCTCCTATTGCATATGGCGCAACAGATGGTGTCGGGGTAGCATTTAATAAGAATGCAATGGATGCAGTCCGGTTTGGTAGAATGTATACCACCGATAAAGGATTGAAACTTATCTCGATGTATTATCCGGATGGTACTTTTATTCGCAGTACTTCTGGTTATGCAGTAGGTAGTACTTTTTCTTGGCAGCCATGGGGAGGTAGCGCTCCTTATAGTATAGATATTGATTCTAAAGGTGTTATTTATGTTACCGATCGATCGAAATATAGCGTTCGTCAATTCGATCCGGATATGAATTATCTCCAAACGCTCGGACAATATCTTGGCACCTATGCACGAATGGATGGTAGTGTTACCGGTGATACCACAAATGGCGCAGTATACGAGTTGAATAATAGCCAAGTCCGTAAGTGGAAAGTAGTAAGTGGAGTATTTGATGCAACCCAGTCGAATATCATTACTTATGGTTCTGGCACGGATTTACGGTCGGTTTTAGCTGCACCGGATAATAGTCTAATTTATTGCGGATTTACCACCGGCACTCCAGGTTTAGGGATGATGCAACTAACTAGTAGTGATACCACTTATATCATTAATGCATCGTGGAATCCTTCAATAGATTCAGTTTTTGCTATGGATTTCAGTCTTGATACTCAATATTTATGGTTAGCAACACTCGATACCACCATTAATGTTAAGAAACTGCGCATTTCTGATGCCCAAGTAGTCGATTCATTCCAGGCAGGGATTGGACGTGCTGGTTGTCTAGCACTAGACCCAGCAGGGAATATAGCCGTATTTTACGGAAATCAGCTTGATATCCAAGGAGTGGCGAATTTGAATATTTGGCAACCTCCGGATAGTGGTTCTTCTTGGCAATCACAGTCGAATAATTTTACCTTTACCGCACCACTCAATTTAGCGCCTAGTATCGATTCGAGTGCAGCCAATCCAGCAACGATCCCGGCTAATGGAACCACATCAAGCCAATTAACCGTATATATTTCTGATGCAACCGGATATACCGATGATACTGCAGTACTGATCAATCTAACTCAAATTGGCGGTTCGGCATTGCAGGCTATGGATTTTGTCAGTGGTGGCGGGAATAGTGCTATATATCAGACAACCGTAACCGCAGCGTTAGATGCGAAAGCAGGGAATTTATTATTACCGGTATATGTTTATGATTCCGGTGGTAATTTTTCTTCCGGTAATGTAAGTTTAACGGTAACCGCTGGTGCTATTTCCGGTATAGTTACCATTAGTGGATCTACGATCGGAATAGAAGGTGCAACTGTGACAGCCATCGGTGGTACTGGCCCGTACACTGCAACGTCTGATTCAACTGGCGCATATATTATAAGTGCCGGTATTGGTACCTATACAGTTACCGCGAGTAAAACTGGTTGGAATGTCGGAATCAACCAATCAGATATACCAGTAGTATTTGCCAATACTACACAAAATGTAAATGTAACCTTAACTCCAAAGAGTGTTATCGAAACAAAGTCGTTATCACTACCGGCAACGGTAGCGGTTAGCGGAGTAGTAATCGTTCCGCGAGGCGCAAATCCATCTCCTCCTTGGGGACTAAACAATCAGTATTTTATTGCAGATATTGGTGGTTCGGAAGGACTTCGTATAAATGATTCTGGATCAGGTAAATACCCACACATGGGAGATGTTGTGGTGGTTGAAGGATTAGTGGTCGCCCCGAATAATGAACTAGCTGAAATCCGTATTAATAATCCACCGTTTTATGCTGTCATTGGAACAGGAGCATTAGGCACTCCTCAGTTAATGACCTGTGCCAATATTAATACGACGAATTTTGATAAATTCGTTACCTTGTCTGAAGCAACAGTAATCGCAGTCAATGTAGTGTCGGATACAAGCTCATTTACTGTTCAGGATGGTACCGGTACGGCTATGGTATTGTACGATACCAATCCTACAGTATCTGATACGGTATTGCCAATACCGGGTGTAGGAACTACCATAACGGTAACCGGAATTATTGAACAACAAACACCATATCAATATACACCGGTTGCGGTGCTAAAACCATGGTATATGGTGCAGGTTGGTGTTACCCCATCATTAGTCCATCTAGTACCAACCCAAACTCAAACCTTTACAGCGAGCGGTGGAACCGGTCCTTATACTTGGACCTCTAGTGATGATGCCGTTGGAACGATCGATAGTTATGGTGTATTCACTGCTATCGGGAATGGGAATTGTACGGTTAAGGCAACCGATACCAATGGATATTATGGTTATGCTGCGGTTATAGTTCAAGCAACCAAAGCTCCGTTAGCAACAGACCAAATTCGCGTGATATATCACCGAGAAGTTTTTGGCGAACTATTTGAATAAGCTAACTTAGTTTACCATTCAGCCTCGTATTGAGCTCGTTCTGCTTAATGCGAGGCTTTTTTATTATAGTGCCATCCAATTCAATTATCTTTTGTTGACGACCTCCCCAGATTGAGCTAAAATATCAAGTAGAAATCTATCATCTATAATTAATTTACATCGAAAGGATAAGGGTAGTATTATGCAAAAAAAAGGGTTGTTAGTCTTAATTATTTTTTTATTTTGTGTTAGTATCGGGTATGGAGCGATATTAATTTCCAATCAGTCAGCTACATATGGCGGAGCTTCTACGCTCATTTCTTTCCGAATGAATACCTATGGATTTGTTACCGTATATATCAAAGATGCAGCTACAGGAACGACTATCAAAGAGATCGCTCCCGGATTTTTATCTCCACTCTATTCAACGATTACCGTCTATTGGGATGGAACAAAAACCTCTGGCGGCTCAGCGACTACCGGAGATTATTACATTACTATCGAGGCTATCGGTAATCCGGTTAATGCAGGATATAAACCCCTCCGATTAACTCCGATATCATTTACGAATGCTGCTGGAATAGCGTTCAATAAAAATACTGCTGATATCGATTATTTCGGCCGGTTGTATGTTACTGATTACAGTACCGATAGTATCAGTATGTTCTATCCGGATGGCCTGTTTATTCGGAGAACCACTGCTGGTCAAGCTTGGGGAGCATTTGGGCCGTATGGCATTGATATCGATACCAAGTCAGTAGTCTGGATAAATGACCGTTCCTTTCAACGAACGAGATTATTCACTTCGGAACTAACCTATCTCCGCGATTATTATGCTGGAGGATTGCCGAAAATGGATATTTGTGTCACTGGTGATACCACCAGCGGGGCGTTATATATGGTTTGGGATGGTATTAGTTATTTAGGAGTCAATACCAGTACCCGAATTGAAAAGGCGAAAATTACCAATGGTGTATTTGATGCATTCCAATTTATCTGCCCAACTTCGGTAACCACAACGATGCGGTCGATATTAGCTACCCAGGATAATACGACTCTTTATACCGCTCAAGTTGAAGCTGCTCCCGCAGTTAAACAGTTCACGGGCAGTAATTATAGTTATACGCAGACTGGATGGAGTACCGCGGTCGATACCGCTTTTGCATTAGATTTTACGCCAGATGGCCAATATCTTTGGGTATCGAGTTGGGATACGGCCGCGAATCTGAAAAAAGTAAGAATCTCTGATGGTACGATAGTCGATTCTTTTGTGATCGATACTTCAACTACAGCAACGTATCCGGGATGTATCGCAGTAGATTTAGCCGGGAATATTGCAGTACTGTATGGGAATAAAAGCGAATTAGGAAAGCCATTAATGAATATTTATCAACCACCGGATTCCGGATCGCGATGGGTGGCTAATACCGAACCATTCCACTTTAATAGTTTGGGAAATATCCCTCCATCGGTCGATTCAAGTTCAGCAAATCCATATTCGATTCCGTCTAATGGCATCACACCGAGTCTTATAACCGTTTATATAACCGATGCGGATAGATATACCGATGATACTTCAGTCTATTTAGATTTAACCTCCATAGGTGGTTCAGCCACCTATCCGATGGTGTTGCAAAATTACAATACCAACTTTTCGAGTTATACCACATCAATTACCGCTACTGCGGGAAGTGCAGTGGGAGTACATGCATTACCAGTGTATGTGGTTGATTCCGGTGGCAACATTGCTTCGGGTACAGTTAATCTTTATGTAACTGCCGGATTTATTTCCGGGATGGTTACGGTAGACAGTTCTACCGTCGGGATTTCTGGAGCAATCGTCTCTGCTACAGGAGGTACCGGACCATATACTGTTATATCCGGTACTGGAGGAGCGTATGTATTAGATGCGGCGGTAGGTAGTTATACCGTATCTGCAAGCAAAACCGGTTGGGATGCGGGAACGGTGCAGTCTGGAGTGAATGTTGTTCAAGGGAGTACTACCGGAAGTATCAATGTTACGTTAATTCCAAAAACAATTGCAGTTGCAAAAACGCTTCCGATGCCGATAAACGTGGCTATTAGCGGTGTCGTGTTAGCTCCGCGAGGTAGATTTACGGTCGCACCATATGGATTAAATAACCAATTTTATATCGCTGATGAAGGGAATCCTACTGGCGTGAGAGTGGTTATTGATGATACTGATCCACTCTATCCCAGAATGGGAGACCGCGTGGTAGTAGAAGGTGATTTAGCAACCGTTACCGGTTTCAATGAAATGCGGCTTGCCGCAACCTTTGCGGCACGCATCGGGAGCGGGAAAGTAGTCGCACCGACACAAATTATTGTTACTGACGTTGCGACTACAAGTTATGGTAAATTTATTGCGCTCTCGAATGTTACGGTCAATAAAGTTGTTTCACAACCATATTATAGCAATTACACGGTAGCTAACAATCTCGGTAAGGTTTTGGTTTATTATGATACGAATAGTACGGTTTCTGATCAGGTATTACCATTACCGAGTCAGGGAGCGAATGTAACCGTAACCGGAATTATCAGTCAGCAAGTAGCGGGAATATATACTTCGGTAATTCGACCGTGGTACATCAGTCAGATTTCAATTGCTCCGAATTCAACACTGTTAGTACCCACTCAAACGCTAACTTTCAACGCCAGCGGCGGTACTTCACCGTATATATGGTATTCAAACAATCCGACAATTGGTTCTATCGATAGTACGAGTGGTTTATTTACTGCGCTGAGTAATGGGACGTGTAGTATCACGGTAACCGATGCTGTTGGCGGATTCGGTTGGGCGTATATTATTATTCACGGAACAAGTGCACCCTTAGTTACAGAACCGAATAATTGCATATATAGCCGATATAGCCGAGAAAACATAGATGGTTTATTAAGATAGCGATCAGATTCTAGGAAAGAGGAAGCACTGTATATAGATACCTAATGCCGGACCGCATCAGGCAGTATACAAGATAGGTTAAAAACCAGCCGATTGGACTTATTATTTATATTATTAATCAATCGGCTGTTTTTTTATTGGGATTGATTTTGGCTATTGTATTATTACCCGATATGAATGAATATTCCATGGCAAAAAGAGATCACCAATCTTCAAATAACCAAGCGGAATATTGGGATACAATTTTAGATCCGCAAAATCTAACCGCTGCCACCACTGGTTTCGATTTGGATACCGAAATAGCATTTTATCATACTCCAGCACAGGATTATGCTTACCAATTAATGGGTTCCTTGAATAGTAAAACCATTCTAGAGCTTGGCGGCGGTATGGGAGTGAATGCGGTTATTTTAGCTCGTGCTGGAGCTAAGGTAACGGTAATCGATATTTCCGAAAATCGAGTTCAATGGATGCGTCGATTGGTTGAACAGACCAAGTTACAAGACCGAATAGAAGTTGTGCTAATGTCTGCGGAACAATTATTATTTCCGGAAAACACGTTTGATATCGTTTATTCAAATGCGGTACTAATTCATGTAGATAAACGTATTGTCGCTCAAGAAGTAGCACGCGTCTTGAAATCGGGCGGGAAAGCGATTTTTGTTGAACCACTGAAATACCATCCGCTGGTAAATCTATATCGATATACTTTCGCTCCGCGAATCTGGCGTAAGATAGCCAGCTATTTTTCTATTCGAGATTTAGTCCAACTTAGCCACTATTTTTCTCAATATAGCCATCAAGAATTTTATTTCTGTTCGTTTTTTGCTTTCTTCTGGGAATTCGGGAAACGCAATCAGTCCCGATTTCAGGATAGTCTCTCCCGATGGCAGAAAGTAGATAGAATTTTATTGCGTATAATTCCGGGATTATCAAATCTTTGCTGGTTTACGGTATTTTGTGGGACAAAGTAAACTCGATTCTAGCAAAACATACCAGGATAATGAATAAAGAGCGCAAAGAAGACCGGTTATTTCTTTGTTGTTTTGTAAAAAATACTTTTACACTCTACACAAGAGCGATTACGCTTCTAGTTTCCCATCTCTTGCCAAGGAAATATATTCTCCAGCGAATTCATCCTGGTTTAAAAGCACTTTTCCTGCAGCTAATAGACTCATCAATCGATTATCTAAAGGGTCGAGAATTGCTGCATCAAGTCCGGCAGCGAGACACATTAATAGAAACGAGGTGTTTAACAGTTTCCGTTGCGGGAGACCATAAGAGACATTACTTAATCCGCAGATAATATGTGATTTGGGGAAAGCCGATTTAAACAGCCGGATGGTGTCGAGAACTAAATGGCCGGATTCTGGAGTCGCACTTATCGGGCGAACGAGTGGATCGAAATAGATATCCTGTTCAGTGATTCCGGCATCGAGTAATCGTTTCTGCAATTCCGTAGCTTTTGCCAGCTGTTTTTCCGGTTTTTCTTGCAATCCTTCATCATCCATACAGAGTGCGATTATGGAAGTTTGATATTTCTTTACTAATGGAAGCATAGCGGTAAATCGGTTCTTTTCTCCACTGATAGAATTAATCAATGCTTTTCCCTGATGAACCGAGAGCGCTACTTCAGTAGCTTTCGCATTCGGACTATCGATACATAATGGCAAATTAACCACCGTTTGCACGGTTTTAACCAACCATTCTAACGCTGCCGGTTCGACGGCTAA